>NZ_CAWPAV010000050.1:0-14968 GCF_963885725.1 Proteus sp. G4380 | reverse complement strand
TTTCTAATAGGGATCTGCCATTATCATGGACTCGTCAAAACTCGCATATTTAAACTTATGAGTATTTAGTAATGGAAATGATTTTACTGTTTCTGATTGTGGGATGTATTACTGGATTTTTTGCCGGATTGTTAGGAATTGGTGGTGGAGCCATTATTGTTCCTATTGTGATGTATGTTGTTAGCCAACAAGCTATCCCTGCAGATATGGTAATGAAAATCGCCCTCTCAACCTCTTTTTCTGTCATTATATTTTCTACCGCCTCTTCTGCTTATTCGCATAATAAACATAAAGCGATTTTATGGTCACAATTTCCGCTCCTCGCTGTAGGCACTCTTCTCGGTATGCTAGTTGGGACATTCCTAGTACAAAAACTCTCAAATACCCTATTGCAAATTATCTTTTGTATTTTTATGGCCTATACCATATATGGATTACTGACCAAGAAAAAAGAAGCTGAACGTGTTGAGAATGCCCAAGATCCGGTGGTTTCAAAACCAGCACTGACAACCGGTGGTAGCTTAGTGGGTTTTATTTCAAGTTTTATTGGTATAGCTGGTGGCACCATAACAATACCGCTATTAAGCCACTGGGGGTTTAATACCCGTAAATGTATTGCAACATCATCAATGCTGGGTGTGATTATCGCCACTATTGGGACTGTTATGGGGATCGTTTATGGTTGGCAACAAACTGAATTAGCAGACTATTATTTAGGTTTTGTCTATCTACCTGCTTTTATTGGTATTAGTATTACCAGTATACTTACAGCCCCTATCGGCGTAAAAGTTGCCTATAAACTACCTATTGCCAGAGTACGCCAAATATTTGCCCTATTCTTATTAATCGTCATGGCTAAAATGTTATATACCCTGATATTGGGATAGTGTTTTAACACTTTACCTCTATCTTAGTGAGAGATACTCTTATCAATATAACTAATCTATATGTTCTATACTAATAGATAAAAGATATTTAGCTGTTATTTCAATGAATTTTTGTTAAAATAATTAGCAAAATAGTAACAACTTAGTGAGTTCATTTGCCTCATTTTATCAATTCAGTTGAATTAGATGGAATGGTTTAAGGCACAAAACCCGAAAATGATAGGATAAAGGAGTACGCAATGTCTTTCGAATTACCAAAATTACCTTATGCGTTAGATGCTCTTGAGCCACATATCTCTAAAGAAACATTAGAATACCACTACGGCAAACACCACCAAACTTACGTAACCAACTTAAATAACTTGGTTAAAGGTACTGATTTAGAAAATAAATCTTTAGAAGAGCTCATCAAAACTACTGAAGGTGGTATTTTCAATAATGCTGCTCAAGTTTGGAACCATACATTCTACTGGAATTGCTTAGCACCAAACGCAGGCGGTGCACCAACAGGTAAAATTGCAGAAGCAATCAATAAAGCGTTTGGCTCTTTTGAAGAGTTCAAAAAACAATTTAATGATGCAGCTGCAAAAAACTTTGGTTCAGGTTGGACTTGGTTAGTGAAAAAAGCAGATGGCTCATTAGCCATTGTTAATACATCTAACGCTGCAACACCTGTTTCTGGCGAAGATAAACCACTGTTAACTGTTGACGTCTGGGAGCACGCTTACTACATCGACTATCGTAATGCACGTGTGAAATACTTAGAAGAGTTCTGGGCACTGGTTAACTGGTCATTTGTTGAAGCAAATCTTGCTTAATTGACTGTTTCAGAGATGGGAAAACCATTTTTGATAATCTAATAACAAAGGGCCTAGTGCCCTTTGTTATATTGATATATTTGATTGCTCACTTTGGATAGCTAAAATTTAAGCAATTAATTAACAATCAAAACAATAAACTTGCATATATTACGATCATAACCAGTGCTGCTACTGCGGTACTTAAACCAAATTTCAGATCCGTATCCATCTATTTCTCCCTCAAAATGATTATAATACTCAGATTAAACCATAATCTTGTCATGGTTAATTATTATTACATATCAAGTTTTGCTAAAATAGCGACTAGAGCACAATTTATAACATTGATTAATACTTTCACTTTTGAGCTAGATCATACAAAATTCACAGCTAATCGCTAAATTATTGCCAGTGTTTGCCCTATATATGACTATACTGGCAGTTAAACCATAAAATGAATTAAAAGAGACCAATGAAGGTCAGGAGTTTTCCACACCATGGCAACAATAAAAGACGTGGCAAAACGCGCAGGCGTATCAACCACGACTGTTTCTCATGTGATCAACAAAACTCGTTTTGTTGCTGAGAACACAAGAGCGGCAGTTTGGGCTGCGATAAAAGAATTAAATTATTCGCCGAGTGCTGTCGCACGTAGTTTAAAAGTCAATCACACTAAATCTATTGGTTTATTAGCCACGTCCAGTGAAGCACCTTACTTTGCTGAAGTGATTGAAGCTGTTGAAAATAGTTGTTATAGCAAAGGCTACACGCTAATTTTATGTAATTCACATAATAATCTTGATAAACAAAAAGCTTATTTAGCTATGTTGGCACAAAAACGTGTTGATGGTTTATTAGTCATGTGTTCAGAATATCCCGATCATCTTCTTTCTCTCTTAGAAGGTTATCGTAATATTCCGATGGTCGTAATGGACTGGGGAAAAGCCCGCGGTGACTTTACTGATACCATTATTGATAACGCATTCCATGGTGGCTATATAGCCGGTCGTTATCTTATTGAACGAGGTCATCGTGATATTGGTATTATCCCCGGCCCTCTAGAGCGAAATACCGGAGGCGGTCGTTTACAGGGCTTTTTAAAAGCCATGGAAGAAGCGAAAATTACGGTAAAAGAAGAGTGGATTGTACAAGGTGACTTTGAACCTGAATCTGGTTACAAAGCCATGACCCAAATGCTCAATCAAAAACAACGCCCTACTGCCGTATTTTGTGGCGGTGATGTTATGGCGATGGGGGCAATATGTGCAGCTGATGAATTAGGATTACGTGTTCCTGCCGATATTTCCATTGTCGGCTACGACAATATCCGTAATGCACGCTATTTCACACCAGCTTTAACCACGGTTCACCAGCCGAAAGAGCGTTTAGGACAAATGGCTTTTTCCATGTTACTCGACCGTATTGTGAATAAACGCGAGGATGCACAAACTATCGAAGTACACCCGCGTCTAGTAGAACGTCGCTCTGTTGCCGATGGTCCATTTATTGATTATCGTCGCTGATCCCCTTCATTAACGAAGCCATTCCTCATTTAAGGTTTGGCTATCGCCTAGATAATCTAATAGCCAAGTTAATGCCGGCGATTCGCTTTTATCAACCCATGTTAGACAGCACGGACTGTCTGGCAGGGGTTGTGCTAAGGTAAGGGTAACCAACTTACCTTGTTCGATTAATGGCTCCGCTCGGTGCCAAGGCACCATACCAACACATAATCCTGCTAATAAACACTCAAGCCCCATATCCCATGAAGGTACTATCATTCGGCGCTGATTATTTAATGCCCAAGTATCTCGTTTTGGTAAACTACGTGAGGTATCTTCTAAACATAAACTAGGATAAGGCCGTAACTCATCATCGGTTAATGGATGTGCCGCGCTTGCAAGAGGATGATCAGCATGACACACACATCGCCACGGCATAAAGCCCATATCTTTAAAACTATAACGTTCACCAATAGGTGAAGCTCTGGTGGCACCAATAGCCAAATCAACACGCCCGTTCACTAGTGAATCCCAGACACCGTTAAAAACTTCAGGATAAACATAGAGTTCGATATCAGGAAAATGGCGATAAAAGTCCAGAATAAGTTGCTGTGTTCTAGCCGGTTTGACAATACCATCCACGGCAATGCTAAACTGCCCCCGCCAGCCATTTGAGACTTGCTGGCACATATGGCGAGTGTCATTCATTTTTTTGATAACAGAACGGGCTTCTTTAATAAAGATCTTACCCGCATCGGTTAATTCAACATCACGATGCCGGCGTTCAAACAAAGGAACGGCAAGCCATTCTTCTAATTGTCTCACGGTGTAACTCACCGCGGAGGGTACTCTGTGCAATTCTTGAGCGGCTGAGCTAAAACTCCCCGTTCTAGCGACAGCATCAACGACCTCTAGCGAGTATTCTGACCACATAATATTTATTCCTTTGAATTTTTTTCACAGCATTAACCAAATATTCCCGTTTCACAAGTAAAATCACTCTTAGCTACAATATATAAAATGTTTTACATCACATAACATAGAAAATTAAAATGACTTTAAAGAATTCCACACAATCAAAAACACCTTCTCTCTTTATGGTGTATCTCGCCTGCCTTAGTATGCTGGGCTATTTAGCTATCGATATGTATCTGCCTGCATTTGGTATGATGCAACGCGAATTATCAATCAGTGAAGGCGCCGTCAGTAACAGCTTAAGTATCTTTCTATTTGGCTTTGCTGTCGCTCAACTACTTTGGGGACCACTCTCAGACAAATTGGGGCGTAAGCCTATTTTACTTATTGGGCTAAGTTTCTTCTCCCTAGGTTGTCTAGGTATGCTTTGGGTAGACAGTGCTGCCGGTTTACTAACCATGCGCTTCTTACAAGCCTTTGGCGTCTGCTCTGCAGCCGTTATTTGGCAAGCACTAGTGATAGACCGTTTTGATGAGTCTCGCGCTCAACACGTTTTCGCATCAATTATGCCATTGGTCGCCCTTTCCCCAGCCTTAGCGCCACTCATTGGTGCTTTTCTGTTAAACCACGGTGGCTGGCGCATGATCTTTATGTTGCTGATGGCAATTACTCTTGTATTAATGCTACCCACATTGATGCTAAAAAATATTAAACAAAAATCAGTTATTGATGCAGGCCCATCTACAGTATCATTTTTAACTTTGCTTAAGTCACCTATCTATGCCGGTAACGTATTAGTTTACGCGTCCTGTAGTGCGGGTTTCTTTGCTTGGTTAGCAGGCTCTCCGATTATCCTTGAGAAGATGGGTTATTCACCACAAGATATCGGCTTAAGCTATATTCCACAAACCATCGCATTTATGGTAGGTGGTTATGGTTGTCGCATTCTATTATCAAAAATGTCGGGTAAAACACTGTTACCTTTATTGTTAATTGGCTACGCAGTGAGCATGACAGCGTTGTTCTTAGTCGCCAAATATACACACCCAACATTAACAACAATTTTAATTCCATTTTGTATTATGGCTGTGATGAACGGTGCTTCTTATCCCATTGCTGTCTCTAATGCGCTATCAGCCTACCCTGAAGTGAGTGGTAAAGCCGCCGCATTGCAAAATGCGCTACAATTAGGTCTATGTAGTTTAGCAAGCTTTATTGTCTCAGCCTTTATTAGCCAACAGCCATTAATTAATACCACAGCGATTATGGCACTCACGGCTATTCCAATGGCGCTGGGTTACTTTATTCAACGTAATAAATCCGTTAGCAAACACACAGTTCAGGCGACAGAATAACGCCATACCCTGTTTTTAGGAAAATTCTTAAAAAAGGCCATTTATATAAAATGGCCTTTTTATTTTCTAGAGAAAACCTATTTACATCTCTATACTTGTTCAAACGCTTAAGCGTTTTATTCATTTTTCTTTCGGATTTTGAGGCATTAAACAGATAATTTGCTGATTATGTCAGATTAGTTCTCTTAATAATTTTATTCATTCAATCTGTGTTGAATTCAATATTGTTTTAACTCTACCAATCTGCATTATCCTTTCTTGCTTCATGCCTCAAAACCCGCTTAGTTTACGCCGGAGAGTATATGAGTACATCTTGTGTAGAAGAAGGCCGAAAGACCTCCAATGATCCTTATCAACGGATCGCATCAGAGCTGCTCGCTCAAGCAGACATTCATATCAATGGTTCTGAACCTTATGATATCCAAGTGCATAATAAAGATTTTTATAAAAGAGTATTACAACAAGGCTCATTAGGTCTCGGTGAAAGCTATATGGATGGTTGGTGGGACTGCGAACGTCTTGATATATTCTTTCATAAAGTTTTACGAGCAGGTCTTGAAAATAAATTGCCAAGTAACTGGCGCGATATTTTAAAAATAGCCATGGCACGCATTTTTAATTTACAAACACAAAAAAGAGCGTGGATGGTGGGTAAAGAGCATTACGATTTAGGTAACGACCTCTTTACCGCAATGTTAGATCCTTATATGCAATATTCCTGTGGATATTGGAAGGATGCGGATAGCTTAGAAGTTGCTCAACAGCACAAACTCGACCTTATTTGCCGTAAGTTAGAGCTAAAACCAGGTATGACATTGCTTGATATTGGCTGTGGCTGGGGTGGTCTTGCTGCTTATGCTGCCAAAAACTATGGCGTTTCTGTTACAGGGGTGACCATCTCAGTTGAACAACAGAAATTAGCACAAGAGCGCTGTAAAGGTCTTGATGTCAATATCATCTTAGAAGATTACCGTGACTTAAACGAGCAGTTCGACCGTATCGTTTCTGTTGGTATGTTCGAGCATGTTGGCCCGAAAAACTATGCCACTTACTTTGATGTCGCTCGTCGTAATATCAAAGAAGATGGACTATTTTTATTACATACCATTGGTTCTAATCACAATAAAGTTAATGTCGATAGTTGGATAAGTAAATATATTTTCCCTAACGGTTGTTTGCCGTCTATTCAAAAAACCGCTGAGGCAATGGAAAATAAATTTGTTATGGAAGATTGGCATAATTTTGGTGCCGATTATGACAAAACCTTAATGGCATGGTATGAGCGTTTTTTAGCTAGCTGGCCTGAAATTGAATCTAACTATACACCTCGTTTTAAACGCATGTTTAGCTACTACTTGAATGCTTGTGCGGGTGCTTTCCGCGCCAGAGACATTCAATTATGGCAAATTATGTTAAGCCCGAAAGGTAGAATAGGTGGATTACGCACACCTCGCTGATTTTTAGCTATCAATAGAGGTAAAAATCCCGTTTTCCATAGACTGAAAAACGGGATTTTTTAATTCTAGTCGTCTGATAACAGACTATATTATTTTTTGTTTTCTTCTTCGTGTGTTGCTTGAAGCTTAACCGTTAATGCTTGTTGCGCCATAACACGCTCTACGGTATCAACAATCGCCTGAGTCTGTGGATCTAACTCAATATTAACTTTATCCCCCAAACGCTTACGACCTAACGTCGTTCTATCGCGAGTCTCAGGGATCAGATGGACACAGAAACGATTATTAACCACATCACCAATAGTTAAACTAATACCATCAATGCCAATAAAACCTTTATGCAAAATATACTTCATCAATGTCTGATCAAAAATACGAAACCAGATCTGTAAGTTATTTTCTGAAGTAATAATTTTCGCAATTTCAGCCGTAGTGACAATATGACCAGACATCACATGACCACCAATTTCATCGCCATATTTGGCCGCTCGTTCAATATTAACTTCTGAACCAACCGTTAACTCGCCCAAATTAGTTAAGCGCAGCGTCTCTTTCACTAAATCGAAACTAATTTTATTGCCATCGATTTTTGTGACGGTTAGGCAACAACCATTGTTAGCGATCGAAGCTCCTGTTTCTAAGTTATTGACTAACTCGGAAGGTAATTCAATGATATGGGTACGGAAATCACCTTTATCTTCAATGGCAATAACACGTCCTTTTCCCTGAACAATACCTGTAAACATCTCACATCTCCTTGGACTGATAAGCGAGTTTATCTTAATTAATTTAGTGTAATCAGGATAACATAAGTGATATTACACAAAGGGATCATTATTGCCTTCTCCCCTTATGATGTTTGCCATCAAATATAACGTAAAACCACTTATTTACTTATCAAAATTCTGTGGTTGAAAAACGTCATATCTTTCATTGATAATTAAACATTTATCATTAGAATATGTTTGCTTAAGGATTATTTTACGCCATATTAACATGTGACGTTCTTTCCTCCCTTCCGTCTTATTATAATGAATAAAGGTGTATGCGTGCAGAAGTATATAAAAGAAGCGCGTAGCTTACTTGCTCTTGGTATCCCTGTTATCATCGCTCAATTCTCCCAAACTGCTATGGGAGTAGTTGATACCGTGATGGCAGGTGCTGTCAATGCCACAGAAATGTCTGCGGTTGCTGTAGGTACGTCGATTTGGTTGCCAACGATTTTATTAGGTCAAGGTATATTAATGGCATTGACCCCCATCGTTGCACAATTAAATGGTTCAGGACAACGAAAGCATATTGCTAATCGTACACAGCAAGGTTTTTGGCTTGCCACTTTTTTATCCATCATGGTCATTGCCATTCTTTATAACAGCCGTTTTATTATTGAAGCGCAACATGATATCGAGCCTGAGCTTGCAGAAAAAGCCATTGGATTTATTCATGCCATTATGTGGGGGGCTCCTGGTTGTCTCTATTATCAAGTGCTAAGAAGCCAATGTGAGGGATTATCAAAAACAAAACCAGGCATGATCATCGGCTTTATTGGATTATTAATTAACATTCCTGTTAACTACGCCTTTATTTACGGTAAATTTGGTGCCCCACAATTAGGTGGGATTGGTTGTGGTGTGGCAACCGCCTCTGTTTTTTGGGCGATGTTCTTAATGATGCGCTACTATGTGCGTCGAGCACCAACACAACGGGATGTTATGCCCAAAAAACGCCTAGTGTTACCTGAATTCCACACAATAAAACGTATTACATTGTTAGGGTTACCTGTAGGGCTAGCACTATTTTTTGAAGTAACACTGTTTGCTGTTGTGGCATTATTAGTTTCACCATTAGGTGTAACGGCTGTTGCAAGTCACCAGATAGCCCTTAATTTTAGCTCATTAATGTTTATGTTCCCTCTTTCCTTGGGAATAGCTGCAACAATTCGTGTGGGTTATAACCTTGGGCAACGTTCTACAGAGCAAGCTCGTACTTCAGCCATTACAGCCCTTGCTGTCGGATTAATGCTGGCAAGTTGTACCGCTATTTTCTCTATTATTTTTAGAGAAAAAATTGCTTTAATGTATAACGATAATATTGAAGTGGTGACATTAGCCTCTCATCTTATGTTATTCGCCGCACTTTATCAGTTGTCAGATTCCGTACAGGTTATTGGTTCAGGGGTATTACGGGGTTATAAAGATACTCGCTCTATCTTTTTTATTACCTTTATCGCTTATTGGGTAATTGGTTTGCCTTCCGGATATCTCTTGGGACGAACGGATTATATTGTTGAAGCAATGGGGCCGGCGGGGTTCTGGATTGGTTTTATTTTAGGTTTAACCGCTTCTGCAATTATGATGGGAACACGTATTTGGTGGATCCAGCGTCAATCTGATGAAGTTGTCTTATTACGCTCGGAGCGTTAATACTTCCATTAAAGCGTTATTTTTTGGCAAAGGAATGACACAAATATCAACAAATAGCTTTAAATACGAGCAGTTGAATACAAATTTGTGTTTTTCCTCTTGCCAGAAGCAAATCATCTCGCTAATATTCGTCTCCGTTGTCACCCAGAATAAAGAATGCGTCCATAGCTCAGTTGGTTAGAGCACCACCTTGACATGGTGGGGGTCGGTGGTTCGAGTCCACTTGGACGCACCATTTACTCTGAACAACATTTCAATACAGTGCGTCCATAGCTCAGTTGGTTAGAGCACCACCTTGACATGGTGGGGGTCGGTGGTTCGAGTCCACTTGGACGCACCATTTCTCTTTCTTAATTCTTGTTATATTTCGTGTTACCTCCCCTACACCACAACAAAATGATTACGCAAAATTTAATTGCGCAACAAAGCGCTTAAAAAACAAGCAATCAGAGCCCTATTTTGATCACATCACTTAAATTTACCTTTTTTCGATTTTCTTCATGGAAATTAACCTCTATAATACAAAACATAATTTTGTTGAAAGGTTTCAGCGTATTGATTTACAGGCATCTTTAGAAAACAGAACAAATGAATCATGATAGACTATAATGTAAGATGTCTAGCAATCTTTTATACAAAATAGTGACAAAATTTTTATCATGTTGTTGGAGCCACTCACATGTTGCGCAACTTATTAGCTAGAAATGAATGCACTTACCGTGTTTCGCACTGTTAAGATGATTGATATAACCCAACAACATTAATCCTTATTCATCCATTACAATAGAATCATTAATAGACTGCCATGAAAAAGACAAAAATTGTTTGCACCATCGGGCCAAAAACCGAATCTGAAGAAAAACTGACTCAATTACTGGACGCAGGCATGAACGTAATGCGTCTAAACTTCTCTCACGGTGACTATGAAGAGCATGGCAACCGTATCAAAAACCTGCGTAATGTCTGCGCAAAAACAGGCAAAAAAGCAGCCATTTTATTAGATACTAAAGGACCTGAGATCCGCACCATTAAATTAGAAGGTGGTAACGATGTCTCTTTAGTTGCAGGTCAGACTTTTACCTTTACAACAGATACTTCTGTTGTTGGTAATAAAGATCGCGTTGCGGTCACTTATGACGGTTTCGCAAGAGACTTAACTGTCGGCAATACCGTATTAGTCGATGACGGCCTTATCGGTATGAAAGTCATTAAAGTCACTGATACTGAAGTGGTATGTGAAGTACTTAACAACGGTGATTTAGGCGAAAATAAAGGCGTTAACTTACCAGGTGTGTCTATCGGCCTACCGGCATTAGCAGAAAAAGATAAACAAGATCTTATCTTTGGTTGCGAACAAGGCGTTGACTTTGTTGCCGCTTCTTTTATTCGTAAACGTTCAGATGTTGAAGAGATGCGTGCTCACTTAAAAGCACATGGTGGCGAAAACATCATGATCATCTCTAAAATTGAAAACCAAGAAGGTTTAAATAACTTTGACGAAATTTTAGAAGCTTCTGACGGTATCATGGTTGCACGTGGTGACTTAGGTGTTGAGATCCCTGTTGAAGAAGTTATCTTTGCACAAAAAATGATGATCGAAAAATGTAACGCTGCGCGTAAAGTGGTTATCACTGCAACACAGATGTTAGATTCCATGATCAAAAATCCACGCCCTACTCGTGCAGAAGCAGGTGACGTTGCCAATGCTATTTTAGATGGTACTGATGCTGTTATGCTATCCGGTGAAAGTGCGAAAGGTAAATATCCAGTAGAAGCTGTGACTATTATGGCGACTATCTGTGATCGTACTGATCGCATCATGAAATCACGTTTAGAGTCTTACCAATTAGGTGCTAAATTACGTGTAACAGAAGCCGTTTGTCGTGGTGCTGTAGAAATGGCTGAGAAATTAGATGCTCCTCTTATCGTTGTAGCAACTTATGGCGGTAAATCAGCGCGCTCTATCCGTAAATATTTCCCAACAGCGCCTATCTTAGCATTAACAAATAATGAAGAGACCGCACGCCAATTACTGTTAGTAAAAGGTGTAACAACACAATTAGTTAATAAAATTGCTTCTACTGATGACTTCTACCGTATCGGTAAAGATGCAGCATTATCAAGTGGCTTAGCCCATGCAGGTGATCGTGTTGTTATGGTTACAGGTGCACTGGTTGATAGTGGAACGACAAATACTTCATCAGTACACGTTCTGTAATACTCGATTATAGCTAATTTGTAATTAAAAAATTTAAGCCATCCGTTTTAACGGATGGCTTTTTTATTGCAACTTTTTATAAAACATATCACCTTGATCTACTGCCAAAGAGATTATTTCTGTTACTGACTATCATGATCTGTTTTATCTATTGGCACTAAATAATGCGTTGAACGAGCACGAGGATGGATAAAAAAGTGTCCTTTCGGTGCATTATGACTCTTAATGTGGATCATCGATACATTGGCTTTATTGCCTTTGCGAGAGCACGCATAAATAATAAAAGGTAAAGCAAAAATAATAACAAAACTTACCACTAGCAATGAAACATACGTTGTATCACTGCTGCCACCCGGTAAAGAGCTAGGTGGGAAGAATGAAACAACAAAAGCTAAAATAGACACAATCAGACCGACAACGGCCACTAATAATTTAACACCTTTACCACCGGGAATATTAAATGCACGTTTTTTATCAGCTTGCTTGCAAACCAAATGCATATAGCCAATAAACAGCATAAAGTAGCTACATAGATAAATCACCACCGTCAGCGCTAAAGCAATAAGAAATGACATATTGCCCCCACCACCAGTGTTAGTCAGCACCACTATGGCAATAGTAGTAATAATTAGCTGAGTGATCACTAAAGCTACCGGTACACCATTTTTATTTACTTTAGCCAGTGTTGGCGGAAGAATACCTTGTTGTGCAGCCACAAACATTCCCCGTGAAGGCCCAACGATCCACGACGCAATTTCAGCCAAGACGCCAAGCAATAATAGTGCAGCAATAATTTTAACCGCCCAAGCTAATCCGCTACTAAAATGGCTGACTAAAACACTAAAGGTTTCAACCACCCCCGCAGATAAGTTGATTTCGTTATGAGGGATCACTGCCGCAACAGATAAACCGCCAATAGAGCTTAAGCATATTGCCACAATCATTAATAAAAACATGGCAAGTGGATAATCACGGCCCGGATTTTTCATTTCGTTGACGTGAGTGGCTGAGGCTTCAACGCCCATATAGCTTAAAATAAAGGCCACAAAAACCACTAAAGTACCAATCTGAGTAAAATCAGGGAAAAAGGTTTTGCTGCTGATTTCTATTGCTAAAGGCGCACCACTGACCAGATAACTAATAGCTAAAAGCACTAAAATGATTGCTGGTAATAATATCCCCGCGAAGAAACCTAATTTAGCAATAGTAGCCGTGTATTTAGTTCCGCCAAATTGAGTTAAAGCTAATCCCCATAAAATCACTAATGCGGCAATCGTTTTGGTGAGCGGATCGGTATTTAACTCAGGCCAATCAAGAATATAAGATAATGCTCCTAATACGAAATAAAGCATTGGAATAAAACCAATCGCTATTTGTAAATAACCAAAAGAGATCGCCGCAAATCCCCAGCGCTCCCCTAGCGTATTAGATACCCAAGCAAATACGCCCCCTTCTTGCCATCCTTCAACGGTTGCCATTTCAGCTGCACATAATGCAACAGGAATAAACCACAACAAACCGCCTAGTAATAAGAAAAAGACTAGACTAAAGCCGGAAGTTGCAAAAGTTGGATACTCATAGACCGCCATCACCATGGATGCAGTTATGGCAAAAAAACCTAATAATGTGAGCTGTTTTGAGGCAGAACTTGTTGCAGATGTCGCCATGCTCATTCTCCTACGTGTATGCAATGAAATAATGGTGTGCAGATAATCAAGGCTGGAGAAAAAGAGTCTATTTCTCCAACCTATTACCAAATAAAAGAGCCTGTTTAGCTGTGGTTAAAGCCACCGCCGTCTTCTTCAGATAAAGGTGTGCTGACAGGATGTTTTTCGAAATAATCGAGAGTACGTTTCATATCTTCTATCAGTAATGTCGCCAAATCTAAACTCACACCATGACGAACAAGAATACGTTGAATAACTAAATCTTCGCGATCAGCAGGCATAGAATAAGCGGGTACTTGCCAGCCACGGCTACGCAATTTATCAGCGATGTCATATAAGGAGTAGCTTACCTTAGCCTCTTTTTTCAGTTTCCACGCTAATGCAGGTATTCCTTTTTGACTATCACCACTGAAGATCATTTCAAAAGGCCCTAGCTTTTCAATTTCTCGAGCAAGGTATTGCGCGGTGTGATAACAGGCATTGTGGATCTTCGCATACCCTTCTCTACCAAGACGCAAGAAATTATAGTATTGAGCAATAATTTGCCCACCGGGACGTGAGAAATTAAGCGCAAAGGTTGGCATATTACCGCCAAGGTAGTTCACATTAAAAATAAGCTCTTCCGGTAAGTCTTTAGCTTCACGCCATACTACCCAACCAGAGCCCAATGGCGCTAAACCAAACTTATGGCCTGATGAGTTAATGGATTTAACACGCGGTAAACGGAAATCCCATTCTAAATCAGGTGCACAGAAAGGCGCTAAAAAGCCACCACTCGCACCATCGACATGAATAGGAATATCAAGTCCGGTCTCTTTTTGTAGTTGATCGAGTGCATCATGTACCGCTTTTACTGGCTCATAAGTACAGGTGAAGGTCACCCCTAATGTTGGCACTACACCGATAGTATTTTCATCAACACGTTTAATGACCTCTTCAGGACTCATCATCAAGCGATCACCTTCAAGCGGGATCTCTCTGAGTTCAACGTCAAAATAACGGGCAAATTTATGCCAACAGACTTGAACTGGCCCACAAATAAGATTTGGTTTATCTGTCGCTTTTCCAGCAGCAAGGCGTTTTTTACGCCATTGCCATTTTAATGCAAGTCCCCCCAGCATTGCCGCTTCAGAGGAGCCAATGGTTGAACAACCTAGGGTATTGAGTGGATCGGGTGAGTGCCATAAATCAGCAAGCATATGAACACAACGGTTTTCAATTTCTGCCGTTTGTGGATATTCATCTTTATCTATCATGTTCTTATCGATAGATAAATTCATCAAATCACGGATCTCATCATCTACCCAGGTTTGACAAAATGTGGCCAGATTTTGTCTTGAATTGCCATCTAGCATCAGCTCATCCCTTACAGCATCAAAAACATGACGAGGATGGCTCTCTTGTTGCGGAAAATGTGTTTTCGGTAAGGATTGTGATAAATCAACCGATGCATAAACATCATCGAGTGAGCTATAACTTGGCGTTTTTTTATTCATCTTGAAATTACCTTTACTAATTATTATTACATTAGTGACTAAATGATTTTAAATACCTACTTTAAAAGATAGTCTAATAATTCCAGTAATGAAAAATTTTTTATATTTTATGAAAACAACGAGAGTATATTTATCAAATCAGCTTTAACACTCCACAAGAAATAACAACTCATTGATTTTAAATGATATTAATAATATTCCACTTGCTTTTATGTTAATTTATTTATGTACATTTAGAATAAAATATT
>NZ_CAWPAV010000049.1:0-2171 GCF_963885725.1 Proteus sp. G4380 | reverse complement strand
TAGATAATAGAGATAAACGAAATAAAAATGAAAGGTGATTATAACAATAAAAACGAGACAGGAGTACGAAAGTACTCCTGCTTGGTGTCTTAATGCTTTTCTCGAATTTATCTTTTTATCAATGCTTGGTGTTGTCTGATACAAAATCTTCAGATGATTCAATTTTATCAATACCTGCTTGAAGAATATAAATCAACTGTTTTGCTACATCAGTAGTAAGCCAAAGTGTTTTATCAACCACTGCATTGTCTGGATGGTGTTCGTTTTCAGGAAGATAATGTAAACGTAGCATCATCGCATCATAGATATCTACAGTGCTAATATCCCAGCCTACAACAGGATGTGTTTGAATAACTTCATTTTTTCTACTCATAATACCTCCTAATCATACAACCGGTTTTGACTAAGAGAGAAGCCCCCACTAAGTGGTTACTTTCCAGTATACGAAATTTGGCGCAATAAAAAAGCTAAATTTTGATGAAAAATGGAAAAGTACAACGAGGAATAGCAAAAAATATGCACCATAACTATCCCAGATAAGGGGTTATATGGTGCATAAAGAGAGGATATCAAGTCACTAATTGATTAATTGACACTAATATCCCAATGAATATCTTCATTTGCTAAGAAGGGGATTAATGCTTCATCACCACTCATAATTTCTGCAGGTGCAGTAACGGATTTTTCCGTTAAGGTAATAGTG
Source organism: Proteus sp. G4380 (assembly GCF_963885725.1). Lineage (NCBI taxonomy): Bacteria > Pseudomonadati > Pseudomonadota > Gammaproteobacteria > Enterobacterales > Morganellaceae > Proteus > Proteus sp. G4380. Next base: position 1,468 of record NZ_CAWPAV010000049.1, on the reverse strand, counting down.
CCTTCATTAACCGGTAAACCATAAAAACGTGGGCCATTGAGTGAACAGAAGGCTTCAAAGTGAGAAAGGGCATTGAGCTCTTTAAATACGCTAGCATAAGCTGCTAAAGCGGTGGGGGCGTTAAACACGCCAGCGCATCCACAAGATGATTCTTTGCGATGTTGTAAATGAGGCGCGGAGTCAGTACCTAAGAAGAAACGCGAATGGCCTGATGCAACGGCTTGCCTTAATGCCTCTTGGTGTACATTACGCTTAAGGATAGGTAAACAGTACAAATGCGGTTTCACACCACCGACAAGCATATGATTACGGTTAAACATTAAGTGTTGTGGTGTAATAGTTGCACCAAGAAATTCATTTCCCTCTAAGACATACTGTGCCGCTTCTTTGGTGGTGATATGTTCAAAAACAATTTTTAAGGCAGGAAATTGTTTGCGAACGGGAGCCATCACGTTATCAATAAAACGAGCTTCTCTATCAAAAATATCGATATCTGATGCAGTAACTTCCCCATGAATAAGCAATGGCATACCTATTTTTTCCATCACACTAAGAATAGGATAGATTTTATTGATATCGGAAACACCATGGCTAGAATTTGTCGTCGCATTGGCGGGATAAAGTTTACAAGCAGTAAATACGCCTTGTAGAAAACCTTGTTCAACTTCTGATGGCAGAGTGCTATCCGTTAAATAGCAGGTCATTAATGGTTCGAATTTATCGCCACTAGGAATAGCTGCTTTTATGCGATCACGATAACGACGGGCGGCTTCAATGGTGGTGATCGGGGGAACAAGATTTGGCATTACGATAGCTCTGCCAAAATAACGACTGGTATAAGGAACAACGGTTTTTAGCATGTCATCATCACGAAAGTGAACATGCCAATCATCAGGACGGCGAATAGTGAGGGTGATAGGTTGTGCAGTGGTCATATACCGGCTCCGTGTGTCTTAGGAAAATCGAAAGATCAACGATTGGATTGGACTGGATAGTCAAGCCGGAAATGAATAGTAATACGAAAACGATTAAATAGCTACCTTTTTAATGGTATTTTTTATTGTGTGTGAGGGAAAACAGAGAATAAAATCAAATAGTTACGAGGGTAATACTAATAGAAATGGCTCCTCCAACTGGACTCGAACCAGTGACATACGGATTAACAGTCCGCCGTTCTACCGACTGAACTATGGAGGAACATCATTAAGTGGCGTGTATCATATAGTGGTAAAATTGAGATGTCAAAGGTCAATCGTAGATATTTGTTTAAATGGATAGATAAACAGCAAGTTGCATCAATTATCAGCGAATAATGAACAAGATAATGAAAAAGATGCTGGAATTTATAGGGTGAAACAGAGAAAAATTTATTTTTCAGCATGCTAAGTGTGGGATGCTATTGGCTAAAAAGCAAAAAGCCCGCATAAAGCGGGCTTTTCTAAATTTGGCTCCTCCAACTGGACTCGAA
>NZ_CAWPAV010000048.1:0-16931 GCF_963885725.1 Proteus sp. G4380 | reverse complement strand
CTATAACTTTTAATAAAATGAGAAGAACGGTTATAAGATAACTGATATTGATAAAACCAATAGCCATAGGGAATATTTATACTCGCTGTATAGCCTCTATAATAATGTGAATGTAATAAATCTGTATTACTGTTTAAGGAGAGATCCCACTGCTCTCCAAATCCAAATAACGAATCTATTGTTGTGGTATTCGTCAGTAAAATTTCACCTGTTGCTTTTGAACCTGAATTATCAATAGTAAGTTGATTTCTGAAAGGATGCGTTTTGTTTTTCTTATAAATAAAAATAGTCGAGTATCCTATCCTGTCACTAGGTTGAATATCTAATCTATATTGTGATGTTGTTAATCGATTTAGTTGTTCAAGCCCATGCTCTAACTCACGTAAATTAAGTCGTTTATCTTGATATGAAGGAAATAGAATATCAACCATGGGGGAAGTCATATTATCAATAAAGATTGATTTTATCTTTCCTTCAATTACGTTAATGGTTAATTGATGATTTGAGAGATCTTGATCGGCAATAAAAGCTTGTGAAGTAATATAGCCTTTTTCAATATACGCATTAGTCATTGATTTAATGATATGTTGCATATCACTTAATGTTAAACATTTATTTATATATTTAGATATTAATTCTTTTTGTGCCTTATTAGTTAATAAACCATTCCTTTCTATTTTTATTTCATTAATTAAGAAGCAATTATTTACATTATTATTTATTTCTGCAAAAGTTATCTTACTTATCGTTAATAAAAATAGCGCCATTAATCCTAATAAATAGTTAACATATTCCATTTTAATGTTATTCATATAAACGAGTCCTTATGTTTTTATTAAAATAACATAAATAATCTTGCCCATCTTTTATCTTTTTTATTCTCTCTGCACTATTTTTACTTAAGCGATCAGCAACAAATATTGACAAGTTTTAATTAAACCGATATTGGTAAGTATTCTACTTGTAATAAAAACAAGGATAATAATAATGAAGTACTTGCAACTCACAAAAACACAGTTTCGCTTAAGTGATACACTCTGCTTGCATATCGATGATTTAACTATCAATGAAGGAGAAAGTTGGGCATTCGTTGGTAGCAATGGTAGTGGTAAAACGGCGCTCGCTAATACATTATGCCAAGAGGGGATTTTATTATCGGGTGAGCTTATTAATAGGTTTACTCGTCCTATTAATCTCTCTTTTGAAAAATTACAAAAAATGATAGAGGAAGAGTGGCTGCGTAACAATACAGACTTATTAAGTGAAGATGAGGATGATACGGGATTAACCGTGGCTCAGGTGATCCAAATGCAGGTAAAAGATAATGATCGCTGCCTGTTATTAGCAAAACAATTTGGTATTGATGCACTTTTATCAAGGCGTTTTAAATATCTTTCAACGGGAGAGTCTCGTAAGGTACTGCTTATTCAGTTATTGATGAATAAACCTGATCTATTAATTTTAGATGAGCCTTTTGATGGTTTAGATATTGACTCTCGTCGTACATTAAGTGAGTTACTTTCATCACTACATCAACAAAAGCTAACGATTGTTCTTATTTTAAATCGCTTTAATGATATTCCTGATTTTGTGCAAAATGCTGGCTTATTGATTGACTGTAAACTCGTGGCACAAGGTAAAAAAAGTGATATTTTATCAGACTCAGTAATTGCGCAATTATCTCACAGTGAAACACTTGAAAATCTGATCTTACCCGCCTCAGACTCCGTTGATGCAGTTCCTACCTTACCACCAACGCTTTCCCCTATTATACTTAAGGATGGCGTGGTCAGTTATAATGATAAACCTGTGCTCCATCACTTAACCTGGGAAGTTAAACCACAACAACATTGGCAAATATTAGGTCCTAATGGCGCAGGAAAATCGACCTTATTAAGCTTAATCACAGGAGATCATCCTCAGGGCTATAGCAATGATTTAACTCTATTTGGTCGTAAAAGAGGCAGTGGTGAAACCATTTGGGAGATCAAACGCCATATTGGTTATGTTAGTAATGCCTTACATCAAAGCTATCGCGTCTCTTCAAGTGTGAAAAATGTGATTATTTCTGGTTTTCATGACTCTATTGGTATTTATCAAGCCGTTACCGATAAACAGCAAAAATTAGCGGATGAATGGCTAACACTAATTGGTTTAACTGCACTCGCTAACCATCCTTTTCACTCACTTTCATGGGGACAACAGCGTCTAGTATTAATTGTAAGAGCATTGGTTAAACACCCGACATTATTGATCCTCGATGAACCACTACAAGGATTAGATACAACCAATAGACTATTAGTACAGCGCTTTATTGATATCATGATAAGCCATAGCAATACTCAACTACTGTTTGTCAGTCATCATCAAGAAGATGCACCTCACTGTATTACCCATCGGCTAATTTTTATTAAAGAAGGAGATATCTATCGTTACCAACAACAACCCTGTTAACTAGATATAGGCTATTTTTAAGGTAAGATACATCATCACACTGAAGAAAAGGGTATTTGTTATCGATAGATGGCGATGATTTTAACGATAGATTTAGAGAGCATATTTTTTACTGATAATTATCCAGAATCGGCTTTTCGTTTCTTTTCACCGATCCCGTTAAATTAATAGCTTGATCGATTAAGCAAAAGGTGTAATAACTGTGTAATATTTCATCAAACAATCGTCATTTTTGACATAATCCCCCTAGTTTTGTTAGTTATGTTTGGCGTTCTTGTTGATGATCCATATAATGATTGCAGTCCTGATTTTAAACTTATATTAAGAAAGTAATTATAGGAGTCTAAACTATGGCAGTAACTAAGCTTGTGCTAGTTCGACACGGTGAAAGTGTATGGAACAAAGAAAACCGTTTTACAGGCTGGACTGACGTTGAATTGTCAGATAAAGGCCGTAATGAAGCGCAAGAAGCAGGTAAACTGCTGAAGGCTGAAGGTTTTACTTTTGACTACGCATATACTTCTGTACTAAAACGTGCAATCCACACTCTGTGGAACATTCTTGATGAAGTTGATCAACAATGGCTGCCAGTAGAGAAAAGCTGGAAACTAAACGAACGTCACTACGGTGCATTACAAGGCTTAAACAAAGCTGAAACAGCTGAAAAATACGGTGACGAGCAAGTTAAACAATGGCGTCGTGGTTTTGCGGTTACCCCACCAGAGTTAACTAAAGATGATGATCGCTTCCCAGGTAAAGATCCACGTTATGCATCTTTAACTGAAGCTGAACTGCCATTAACAGAAAGCTTAGCGTTAACTATCGACCGTGTAACACCATATTGGGAAGAAGTGATTAAACCTCGCGTTGCTTCAGGTGATAAAGTGATTATTGCCGCTCACGGTAACTCACTGCGCGCTCTGGTTAAATACCTAGACAATATGAGTGAAGAAGAAATTCTTGAACTGAATATCCCAACAGCAGTACCTTTAGTTTACGAATTTGATGAAAATATGAAACCAATCAAACGTTACTACTTAGGTAATGCAGAAGAAATCGCAGCAAAAGCCGCGGCTGTTGCTAACCAAGGTAAAGCAAAATAATTTTACTTTGAATTAGATAAAAAAAATGCCACTTTTGAGTGGCATTTTTATTAATAAAAACAGACTATTATGATTTATTACGACGAGTAGCGACTGCATCGGCTAATTGGCGTAATAACGTTTCTGTATCATCCCACCCAATACAAGCATCTGTGACACTTTTACCGTATACCAAAGGTTCACCACTTTCTAATGATTGATTGCCCTCTTCTAAATGACTTTCAACCATTACACCAATTAAAGCTTTTTCTCCTGCGCTAATTTGTTGGCAAATATCGGCACCGACCTCCATTTGTTTCTTAAATTGTTTACAGCTATTGGCGTGGCTAAAATCAACCATAACATTTTGGGGTAATCCTGCTTTTTTCAGACCTTCTTTTACGGCAGCAACATGTTCTGCACTGTAATTAGGCTCTTTACCGCCCCGTAAAATAATATGGCAATCTTTATTCCCTGCAGTACGAACTATCGCTGAGTGACCCCATTTAGTTACCGATAAGAAACAGTGTGGAGAGCCTGCAGCATTGATGGCATCAATCGCCACTTTAATTGTGCCATCTGTGCCATTTTTAAAACCAACAGGACAAGATAGTCCGGAGGATAATTCTCTATGCACTTGAGATTCTGTTGTTCGAGCACCAATGGCTCCCCAACTCATCAAATCAGCGACATATTGTGGGGTTATCATATCTAAAAACTCGCCAGCCGTTGGTAATCCACTATCATTGATGGTTAATAGCAAACGACGAGCAATGCGTAATCCTTCATTAATATCAAAGGTACAGTCCATATGTGGATCATTTATCAGCCCTTTCCAACCGACTGTGGTACGTGGTTTTTCAAAATAAACTCGCATCACAATTTCAAGTTTATCTTTCAGCTCTTCTCTTAATAAATTTAAACGCTGAGCATATTCCAGTGCCGCGTTAGGATCATGAATAGAGCAAGGCCCAATCACCACTAATAGGCGATCATCTTTTCCAGCAAGGATTTGATGAATAGCTTCACGGGCATGACGAACTGTAAACGCCGCATTGTCAGTGGCTGGAAACTTTTCCAATAATGCCACTGGCGGTAAAAGTTCATTGATTTGTGTTATTTTAAGATCATCATTCTGGTAATTCATTCCCGTGTTCCACTCTATTATTATCTAGTCAATATGATTTCTGTTTCTTCAATCTAACCATTCGTTTTCTCTCTGTAAACACCCTTAAGAGTCTAAACAGACCATGACGGTAGATAACAAAAATATCGAAAACAAGTAATAGCACCATTAAGTAAAATAATGATTTGAAATTGCCTAGAATAGAAGAATAAACACAACGAATAGCAAGGCTGGAGAGAAATATAACTCTACCAGCCTTTTTTATTATGAGAGATAATTATTTTTGTTTGAATGCTTTGCTGATTTGATCCACAAACGAGAGCCATTAATAGCGATAGCCAATAAGATGATATATTCAATAGACATGGCATAAACACCCTGTTTATAAAATATAACAATACTAATGACATTAATAACAGACCAAATTAACCAGTTTTCTACCAATTTGCGTGTCATTAAGATCATAGCCACAATGGAGAGTACCGTCATTGTTGAATCCCAGAATGGGTAAGCATCTGGCTCGATAGCAGGTGTGGCTAAATTTGCCCCGAAGACATTTAAGATATCAACAGCAATAACTGCTAAATAGCCAAAAACGGTATCAATATTAAACGTTAGCGCAATAATGGCAGCAATGGAGACAATGATTAATACGATTTGTTGGCCCGGCTTTAACCAACGTATTTTCAATTCTGCTTGTTCAAAATCATTCACTCTACTCCATGCATACCAACCATAAATATTGGCAGCAAAGAAGAAAATTTGTAGCAGTAGACTGGCATATAACTGGATCTGGAAAAAAATAATGGCGAATAAAGTGACATTAATTAACCCAAATAAATAGTTAATGATCTTTTCCTGGCTCGCAAGCCATATACATAATAATCCAGCAATAGTCCCTATAGCTTCAATCCATGAGAGTGGATAGCCTTCTTTTCCTAATGGAATATTGACTAAAATATTATTGATACTAAACCAACTAATGACATCCATTTGACAACCCCGACTTAATCATAGAAAAAACAAATAAAATATGGGTTATTGCGACATTGTTGCAAAGTGATAAAGATATATATACATTCCTATCAATGATAGCACTTAGTTTAAAATATTAAACAAAATGCCATTTATTTACCATAAAAAACAAAAAGTGTTTTATATAATAAATATGCTATTTTTTTATTCATACTTACAACAAATAACTTTATCTACTATAACAACTAGAGAGAAATATGGAGCCAATCACCCGCTTAATCGATCACATGTTATCTTTTGCATTACTTGATCCTCGAATTGAGGCTGTGGTATTAACAGGCTCAGTGGGTCGTAATAAGAAGATAGACAGCTATTCTGATATTGATATAGAGCTTATTGGTCACGGTGCGACTGAGCTAGCAAAAAACCAACATTGGCTATCACAATTTGGTAAACACCTCGTCTCTTTAGCAACAGAATGTGAAGATCCGAACGGCATTCGCTGGCCAATCTATTTGCACGTATTAGCTCAAGGCCGAAAAATGGATATTTTGATGGCAGAGCCTGAAAGAATTATCAATATGAAACAAAATGGTCTAAGTCCAGTTTATCAACGAGGCTATCGTGTTTTACTTGATAAAACAGGTTTATGTGACCAACTTCCAGAAATTAGCACTGTGACTCCCCCAGCTCTTTCCATAGAGCAAGCTGATGCCTTGGCTCAAGAGTTTTGGTTTGAAGCCACACAAATCGCTATAGCTATCTTACGTAATGAATTTTGGTTCGCTGAATATCGTATGAGTGATATAAGGGAATGGTTGATCCGTTTACTAGAGCAAGTTGCTCTGCAAACATCAACACAAGATGTCTGGTATCAAGGCAAAAACTTACGGGAGTGGTTACCTAAGTTTTACTCATTACGTTCATTAGAAAGCACACTGGCTATGAGTACCCCTTATGAAGCAGCGGCTGCATTAAGTATTATCATGGCTTTTTTTATTGATGCATCAAAGCGTTTTGGTTTGTCGATAGAAAAGGCAACACAAGCTCAAACACTTATTAGCGATTGGTTTATTGATAATGAACTATTAACTGAAAATGAATATTACCAAATAACCACTTCCATTATTTGTCATTATCCAACTTAAGTGAGATCAGATAGTTTTTTCAGCAATGGAGAAGCTATCTATTTACATCCTCTATTTGAGTAACTCGAGTAATAAATACAAAAACGAGTTATAGAGAGCATTTTTAGATAGAATGAGAATGGCGTGTGATAAAAGACTAGAAAAGCATATTGAAATGGTGGGTCGTGGGCGACTCGAACGCCCGACCAATTGATTAAAAGTCAACTGCTCTACCGACTGAGCTAACGACCCATTTCATAAAATGGTATGTAAATTCGAAAATGGTGGGTCGTGGGCGACTCGAACGCCCGACCAATTGATTAAAAGTCAACTGCTCTACCGACTGAGCTAACGACCCTTTTCGAACTCGCCACATTCTCTGTGGCAACGGCGGGTAATAATACTGATTTAATGTTATTGTGCAACGTTTTTTTTCAAAAAAACATTCAAACGCTGAAAAAACAATCAGTTAACCCCGAAAATGTAACATTCACATTACGGGGCCAATAATTATAGTGCTGCTAACTGCTTTTGTGCTAATTTTGCACCAGCACTGTTTGGATATTGCTTAACCACTTGTTGATAAATAGCTTTCGCATTATCCTTTTGCCCTTTCTCTTGCATAATAAGCCCTATCTTATAAAAGGCCTCACTTGCTTTTTGAGATTTTGGATAATTTTTCACAACAATAGCAAAAGTACTCGCAGCCTGATCTTTATTACCTTTTAGATAATACATTTGCCCCAACCAAAATTGAGCATTTGATTGATAGCTAGACTTCGGATAACTTTTAATAAAGTTGTTTAATGCAACAATTGCCTTATCGTAATCTTTTGAATTCAATACAATATCAATTGCCGCGTTATAATCGGCTTTTTCATCACCTGTTGACGACGAACTCGTACTTGTATCAGATGTTGAAGGTACATTGCCACCCGTTGAAGCCTCATCCGTTGTTGGTGCTGAGTTGCCACCATTTAGGCTATCTAATTGTTGATAGATATTACGTTGACGCTCTACAACTTGGTTTAACTGGTATTGATTTTCCTGAATTTGACCACGCAACATATCAATATCGCGTTGAGAATCTGCGAGTTGTTGCTGTAATTGGGTCAAAAGCTGACTATGAGCATTAGAGATACGCTCAAGTTGGGCGAGTCGTTCATCAGTAGAGCCTGAACCGATATTACTGATTGGCGCTTGGGCAATAGCGGCTACAGGAGCCGCTACGCCAACCAGTAACAACAGACTCATCAATAAAGGTCTGAAGTTACTGTTGTTCATGCCGTTCTCTTAGTAAACCAGTACTGCACGACGGTTTTTCGCATAAGCGGCTTCGTCATGACCCAGTACAGCAGGTTTTTCTTTACCGTAAGATACGATTGATAATTGATCAGCTGATACGCCTTTACCTTGCAGATACATTTTAACTGCGTTTGCACGACGTTCGCCTAACGCGATGTTGTATTCTGGAGTACCACGTTCGTCAGCATGACCTTCGATAGTAATGCGTACTGAAGGGTTAGCACGCAGGAATGCAGCGTGAGCATCTAACAGTTGAGCATATTCTGAAGTAACGTCATATTTATCAAAACCGAAGTAAACAATGTTAGTTTGTTTCAGTTGTTCTAATTGCTGACGTGCTAATTCTTCAGCAGTAGGGCCTTGCTCAGTAACAGGTACATTGTTGCTTGTATCTGTTTGATCGTCGTTTTTGTTTGAGCTACATGCTGCAACAGCAACGAGTGGTAATGCTAACATCAACCCTTTAAACACTTTGTTTAATTGCATCTCTAATTGTTCCTTTATTTGTTTGCCATACATAATTCTTATGCATCACATAAACGGAGACCAGGCAGGTGATTTAACCTGACCATCAGTCGCCGGAAGACGCGCTTTGAAACGTCCATCAGTCGATACTAGTCGCAAAATGGTTCCTAAGCCTTGAGTGGAGCTATAAATAACCATAGTGCCGTTAGGCGCGATGCTTGGCGTTTCATCCAGAAACGTATCTGTTAAATATTGAACAGCATTCGTTTCTAGATCCTGCTTAGCGATATGTTGCCTACCGCTTTCAGAACTCACCATAACTAAGAAACTACCATCAGGACTTACTGCAGGATTTTGGTTTTGTTTTCCTTCCCAAGTAATACGTTCTGGCGTTCCTCCGTTAATATTAATTTTATAAATTTGAGGACGTCCGCCTTGATCCGAAGTATAGACCAAAGTCTGTCCATCAGGCATCCAAGTCGGTTCTGTATTATTACTTCTACCATTGGTTACCTGTGTCATATTGCCACTGGCTAAATCCATTACATAAAGATTTAGACTACCGCTTTTTGACAGTGCAAAGGCTAATTTAGAGCCATCTGGAGAAAAAGCAGGTGCACCATTATGTCGAGGGAAAGAAGCGATTTGACGCACTTCCCCCGTTGCTAATGTCTGTACAACTAAAGCAGATTGACCACTTTCAAATGTGACATATGCTAGTTTAGCACCATCAGGAGACCAAGCGGGTGACATTAATGGCTGTGATGAACGATAAACGCGATCTTGATTAAATCCATCATAGTCAGATACACGTAATTCATATGGATAAGCGCCACCATTAGTCACAACGACATAAGCAATACGGGTACGGAACGCACCACGAATGCCAGTTAATTTTTCAAAGATTTCATCACTGGCGGTATGAGCAGCATATCGTAACCATTTATTGCTGATTTTATACTCACTTTGCGCTAAAACCGCTCCCGGAGAGCCAGCAACATCAACTAATTGATAGCTAACAACATATTGACCATCTGCCGAGGGCTGAACACGCCCTACAACCACTGAATCAATACCTAATGCTGTCCAGAGTGCAGGTTGAACCTCAGAAGCGGTAACGGGTTGTTGAGGCAAACGATTCATATCAATAGGGTTAAATTTACCACTATTTCGTAAATCAGCCGCAATCACTCCAGCAATATCTTCTGGCATTTGACCTGTGCCTTCCCATTTAAAAGGAACAACACCAATAGGGCGTGCAGTATTCACCCCTTGTGTAATTTCAATGCGAACTTCTGCATTAGCGAGCGTTGTAACGCATAATATCAAAAGTCCGAAAATAACATTTAATGCCTGCTTCATCATGTCTCCCTTTTATTATTGCGGTTATTGCGCAATAACGCACAGAATAGTAACAAACGCTTTTAAACAACACCATACAACACATCAATAACATTCTAAAATAGAGATAAATTAATGTATGTTTTCCTACTATCAGACAGTTTTATGGCTTAAACTCAATTGTTGGTGATTTTACTTGTTCGTAAATATCTTTCGGTGGCTTAGGCAATGTTGCCATTTTAGCCGCTTGTAATGCAACTTGGCATAAAGCCGGATCACCGCCTACCGCTTTTGCACTTACTAACATACCGTCTGGTGCAATACTTATTTTAAGGTCACATTTACGACCTTTATATAAATCAGAATCAAAAAACTTCTGTTCGATGGCAACTTTTACTTGCCCAGTATAGCGATCAATGCCCGCAGCATTTGCCCCAGAGCGATTACCACCACCTTGACCTGCTGCAGAAGCCCCCGATTGTTTATCGCCTTGAGCAACTAATCCATCGAGTAGACTATCAACCGCTTTACTTTGTTGCTGTGCAGCGGCTTTCGCTTTAGCTTCCGCTGCTGCTTTGGCTTTAGCTTCTGCGGCTGCTTTCGCTTTTGCATCAGCCTCTGCTTTCGCTTTAGCATCGGCTTCAGCCTTCGCTTTTGCCTCAGCTTCTGCTTTTGCCTTCGCTTCTTCTGCTTTCTGTTTCGCTGCTAATTCTGCTTGTTTCTTCGCTTCTGCCTCTGCTTTGGCTTTCGCATCAGCTTGCTCTTTTAAAATACGATCGCGTTCAGCTTTAGCTTGTGCGGCAGCTTCTTCAGCCTGCTTTTGCTCTTCTTTCGCTTTAGCAGCGGCGGTGGCCGCTTCACGACGTTGAGCTTCTGCAGCCTCTTTTGCTTGCAAACGTTCCACTTCTAACGCTTTTAAACGTTCTTGTTCTTTAATTTGTTGTTGGCGTAGCTCTTCTTCTTGTTGCTGCGCCCGCGCTTTACGTTCTTGTTCTGCTTTTTGGACATTAGCTTGTTGCGCCTTTTGCTGATTATACTCTTGTACTACCGCATTAGGGTCAACCATAATAGCATCAATAACTTGCCCATCAGATCCACCGCCACCGCCTAAATTCCATTTCTGAGTTAACGATCCCCAGATAAGCAAAGCGATGATCAGTAAATGCAAGACAGTAGACAAGATAACTGAACCGCTCAATTTACTTCGGATTGGTTTCGTCTTCTTTCCCACGCTATTATCCAAACTTATTTCAGCCTACTAAAGAGGCTGAGTCATTAAACCGACAGACTTAACACCCGCTTGACGTAACATGTTGAGTGCTTTAATTATCTCATCATAAGGAACATCTTTAGCGCCACCAATAAGAAAGACCGCTTTCGGGTTTTTTTCTAATTGTCGTTTTGCTTCAGCCATAATCTGTTCTTGAGGTAAAAGCTCTAAAACCTCTTGTTCAACACGGATATTATATTGCCCCACTCCAGCAACTTCGACAATTACAGGCGGGTTATCACTGGTTGAAACAGTCTGTGTTTCTGTTGCTTGTGGAAGATCAACCTCAACACTTTGTGAAATAATTGGCGCTGTTGCCATAAAAATCAGCAAAAGCACCAATAACACATCAAGCAAAGGTACTATATTAATTTCTGATTTTACGCCTCGGCGGCTACTGCGACCTCGTGCCATCAGCTCTCTCCTTTTGCGTTAACTATTTCTTTTCTGCGGAGACAAAAGCTTGGCGATGTAAAATCGTCAGGAACTCTTCCATAAAGTTATCGTAACTTTGTTCCAACTTATTTACACGTTGCGTAAAGCGGTTATAAGCCATAACTGCGGGGATGGCCGCAAATAAACCAATGGCTGTTGCAATCAACGCTTCAGCAATACCGGGTGCCACCATCTGTAAAGTTGCCTGTTTAACGCTACCTAAAGCGATAAATGCATGCATAATCCCCCATACCGTACCGAATAAGCCAATATAAGGACTAATTGACCCCACCGTACCTAAAAAAGGAATATGCGTTTCTAAGGACTCTAATTCACGATTAAATGAAACACGCATTGCACGGGAAGCCCCATTAACAACGGCATCGGGTGCATGAACATTCGCTTGATGTAGTCGTGCAAACTCTTTAAAACCAGAATGAAAAATTTGTTCTGCCCCTGATAACTCGTCACGACGAGCTTGGCTTTCTTTATATAGACGAGCCAAATCAGTGCCTGACCAGAATTTATCTTCAAAATCTGCCGCTTCACGATCTGCTGCATTCAATACTTTCGTACGTTGAATAATGATCGCCCATGAGGCAATAGAAAATCCGATTAATAACAACATGATCAACTTAACTAAAAGCCCCGCTTTTAGAAAGAGATCGATAACATTCATGTCAGCCACTACTTAAACTCCGCGATAATGGACTTAGGAAGCCCTACAGGCTTCATTTTTAATGAATCAACGCAGACAACTAATACATCTGCCCTACACAGTACCACACCATCTTGATTGATAAGCTTTTGAGAAAATGTCATTGATGCACCACGTAATGTAGTAATTTCACTTTCTACTTTCAGAAGCTCATCGAGCCGTGCTGGCGCAATATAGTCAATGGTTAATTTACGCACAACAAACGCAACATGATCATACTCCCGTAAATCATGCTGATAAAAACCTTTTTCTCTGAGTAATTCTGTTCTTGCACGTTCAAAATATTTTAAATAACTGGCATGATAGACCACACCACCGGCATCAGTATCTTCGTAATAGACACGAACTGGCCAAAGAAACCGCATAATTCCGTCCTTACATTCCTTGAGTAATCCCATAAATAATTAAGCTATAGATTTGTTAACTATACTTAAGAGGTGCCTCTAAGGGAATCATAGTAACGTAAAGAATAGAAAACACCGTTTTCAGACGCCAATCATAAACTCTTCTTTGCAACACGCAATATGCTTTAGCGCCTGAATAGAAAAAATATTTTTATTAGTTCAGCATTAAAATGCTTGCTAATTAACAATTAATAGTTTAGCACTCTGATTCAAACTTTTTCCCAACCAATAAAAAAACCAGTCTTATTACTGGTTTTTTATTAAAATCAATCAATTATCTAATACAGGTGTTTCATGCAAGTAATACCACTGCCATTGACAATCTAGAGACGTGCGTCTCAAAACCACCACAGATTGACGGGTGAGAATCTTCTTATTTTCATAATCAACTCTCCCCTCTTTACCAAATAGTTAGATTAGCAAACTCCTCAGCCATAACCTCTTTATGTTTACCATATATACATGCCACCTATTGAATATATGCAAAAAAATAGACTAATTTATTGATTTTCTAAATTCAAAAAAGAGAGGATCAGTACAGTAAAAAGTGTGGATTATGTTAACTAATTGATATAAAGAATAAAAACACCTTATTCCCTACTGATATTTCACTGCAGAAATAAGGCATTTTGATTAGAAGAAGAAATAATATAGCCCTACAACTAAAATAATAATGGCGGGAATGGGATGTAATAGATATTGCGCTACGACATGTTTAGGACGATAGGCTAAGCCAAAAACCGCTCCTGCACATACAGCCCAAATCAGTAATATTCCTTGCCAAATCGCTAATGAGCTTGTATTAGCCGCGAATCGACTCGGATCCCACATAACACAAAATGCCATTGCTAGAGCCATGATTAAAACAAGAGCCCTAATTGGGCCCTTGTTAAGTAGTTGGTAACTTTTATCCAACATTATTCTTCACTTTCTGAAGTTTTTTTCGCTTCAGCGTGCTCATAAGCCAGTCCTGCGATCACCGCAATACTACAAGCGAAGAGTGTGCCGAGAAGCCATGCAAAATACCACATTCTCTATGCTCCTTAGTAAAGAGTATGATTATTGCCTTCGATAAATTTCTTATCGAGGCGACCATGCATTTTCCAGTAACACCAGATAGTGTAGAGGAGAACGATAGGTACAAAGATAATCGCGACTACTGTCATCACTTGTAAAGTGAACAGGCTTGAAGTTGCATCCCAAATTGTCAAGCTTACATCAGGGAATGTGCTTGATGGCATAATGAATGGGAACAGGGTTACACCAAACGTTAGGATAACACAAGCAATAGTCAGTGAAGTGAACAGGAATGCCCAAGCTCCTTTGTTTGCTTTAGTTGCAACAACCGCTAATAAAGGACTTAACAGACCTAATGCCGGTAAGATCCATAAAATAGGATAGTTGTTGTAGTTCGTCATCCAAGCGCCAGCTTCGTGAGAAACTGTTTTCAACAACGGAGAAGAAGGACCCGCAGTATCAACCGCACTAGTGATAATAAAGCCATCAATACCGTAGATTAACCACACGCCTGCTAATGCAAAAGCAATAAAAGTGATTAAAGAGGTAATGTAAGTTGCTTTACGAGTACGCTCATGCAGCTCACCGGTAGTACGCATTTGAAGATAGCTAGCACCCTGTGCCACAATCATCATTAAGCTAATAACACCAGCTAATAAACCATATGGGTTTAATAGGCTTAACAGGTTAATTAGTGCGTTAGTTGTACCATTATAAGATACACGTTGCATGCTATCGACTTCTAATGGAACACCTTGTAACAGGTTACCAAAAGCAACACCGATAACTAATGGTGGAACAAAGCTACCAATAAAGATACCCCAATCCCACATACCACGCCATTTTGGTGATTCTAATTTAGAACGGTAGTCAAAACCTACTGGACGGAAGAATAATGCCGCCAGTACGAAGATCATACCAAAATAGAAACCAGAAAATGCCGCAGCATATACCATTGGCCATGCAGCGAATAATGCACCACCGGCAGTGATTAACCAAACTTGGTTACCATCCCAGTGAGGTGCAACAGAGTTAATTAAAATACGGCGTTCTGTGTCATCTTTTGCAATGACGCGCAATAACACACCAACACCCATATCAAAACCATCGGTGACCGCAAAGCCGATCAGTAAGATACCAATCAGTAGCCACCAAACAAACCGCAATACTTCATAATCAAACATAGTGGACTCCTGTGTTACTTACTTTGTGCAGAAGAAGCTGTCTTCTGTTCAAAGTGATAGCGACCCGTTTTCAGACTACTTGGGCCAAGGCGACCAAATTTGAACATCAGGAACATTTCGGCAACGAGGAACAGAGTATACAGACCGCAGATAAGTCCCATAGAAACGAGAATATCAGCCTGTGTCAGTGAAGAAGTTGCTACAGCCGTAGGCAAGATTTCACCAATCGCCCATGGTTGACGTCCATATTCTGCAACAAACCAGCCTGCTTCAACAGCAATCCATGGTAATGGAATACTAAACAGCGCAGCACGCAGTAACCATTTGTAGTTACCGATACGATTAGACAGAACAGTCCAGAAAGAGATCGCAACAACCAATAACATCAGGAAGCCGGCAGCAACCATGATACGGAATGACCAGAAAAGTGGTGCGACGTTAGGAATAGAGTCTTTTGCAGCTGACTTAATTTGTTCTTCAGTTGCATCAGAAACATTTTCAGTATAACGCTTCAATAATAGACCGTAGCCTAAGTCTTTTTTAGACTCATTGAATGCAGCTCGTACGGCAGGATCAGTATTACCTGAACGTAGTTCAGTTAATAGGTCATACGCCTTCATACCATTACGAATACGCACTTCATGCTGGCTCATCAGATCATGCAGACCTAATACCGGCGTATCAAAAGAGCGCGTTGTGATGATCCCCATTACATATGGAATTTCAATAGCAAATGAGTTTTCCATTTTTTCTTGATTAGGGAATGCAATCAAGTTAAAGGAAGCTGGCGCAGGCTGTGTGTGCCACTCACCTTCAATAGCAGCCAATTTGGTTTTTTGTACGTCCCCCATTTCATAACCAGATTCATCACCCAGTACGATAACAGATAATACCGCTGCGATACCAAAGGTTGCCGCAACAGCGAAAGAACGTTTTGCAAAACCGATATCACGACCTTTGAGTAGGTAGTAAGAGCTGATACCTAAAACAAAGAATGCACCAGTACAGTAACCTGCAGCAACGGTGTGAACAAATTTCACCTGAGCGACTGGGTTTAAGACCAGATCAGCAAAACTCAACATTTCCATTCGCATGGTTTCAAAGTTGAAGTCTGCAGCAACAGGGTTTTGCATCCAACCATTTGCGACTAAGATCCACAGTGCAGAGAAGTTAGAACCGAAGGCAACTAACCAAGTTACCATTAAGTGTTGCTTCTTGCCTAAACGATCCCAACCGAAGAAGAATAATCCGACGAAAGTTGATTCTAAGAAGAATGCCATCAGACCTTCGATTGCTAAAGGCGCACCGAAGATATCACCAACGTAATGAGAGAAATATGACCAGTTAGTACCAAATTGGAACTCCATGGTCAAACCAGTTGCGACACCCAGAGCAAAGTTAATACCGAATAACTTACCCCAGAACTTTGTCATATCTTTGTAAACTTGTTTACCTGACAGGACATATATCGTTTCCATGATTGCCAGCATAAACGCCATACCGAGCGTTAATGGGACAAACAGGAAGTGATACATCGCTGTTAAGGCAAACTGTAACCGTGACAGTTCGACAATATCAAACATCTTGACTCCTTGCTCCTAGCAGGAAGACACCGACTTGCGGCAACCCGACTTTAATTAATAAATAAAGCCTCATAACTACCAGCAATAAATGCCTCTAAAAACAACAACGAATATTAAAGACCAAAAACACAATACCTTACAAATAGTACGCCTATATTTACATATAATAAATATATTTTGCGTGACCCAGATTTGAATTCTGAGCTTAGGTCAACAATACGACTTTTAGGTTAGTAACAGCATATTTGATCGTGTGCCAATTTAAGCATATTTAGAAAATTTTTCCACAATTAATAACTTGACCCACATCAAAAAAACACTTTAATGTTAACTAGTTGCGAATAAATTACCCAATAGTTACCGTAATGTTAATTTACTGTTGGTTTTATTTTTAAGTATAATTTACCTCCCATTAATTTCCATAATAAAATTAACTTTTTATTTT
>NZ_CAWPAV010000047.1:0-63086 GCF_963885725.1 Proteus sp. G4380 | reverse complement strand
AATTGCTATTCTATCGTTAAGAGGGCGGAGTGATGACTCTCTTGTATAATGAAAAATTCCTCTTTGACTGGCCGATAGCAATATCGGCTTTTTTTTAACTTATTGAAATGATGATAATTCTCTCTGGATAATAAAAAAGCCTCTGGTATCTAAAGATAGAAGAGGCTGTATTTGACTGATTAATTGCGACTATTTTTTCGGTTTAAAACGTAATAATCGGTTGGCATTACTGACGACAGTGATTGATGATAAGGCCATGGCAGCCCCTGCAACCACAGGGTTTAATAATGTACCGGTAAAAGGATATAAGATACCGGCAGCGATAGGAATGCCTAAACTGTTATATATAAATGCACCAAACAAGTTTTGTTTCATATTGCGCAGTGTGCCTTTTGAGATCTCAACCGCATCAGCAACACCATGTAAGCTATGGCGCATTAAGGTAATGGCCGCAGTTTCAATGGCGATATCACTGCCACCACCCATCGCAATACCAACGTCTGCTTTAGCCAGTGCTGGGGCATCGTTAATACCATCCCCAATCATTGCTACGCGACGACCTTCTGCCTGTAGTTGACTAATCGCTTGCGCTTTACCTTCTGGCATAACGCCTGCAATCACTTGATCAATACCTGCTTCTTTAGCTATCGCATTGGCTGTAATAGGGTTATCTCCAGTTAACATGACCAAACGATAACCTTGATGATGTAGACGCTGTAATGCACTGACGGTATCTTCTCGTAGTGGATCACGAATAGAAAGTAGGGCCGCTATTTTCCCATTTTGCGCCAATAAGACGGGGGTTACCCCTTTCGCTGATTGGTTTTCTATTAGGGGGGTTATCTCACTTATATCAATGCCAGATTCTTTCATTAGTTTAGGATTACCTAACAGCACAATATTGCCGTCAATTTCACCACTTAATCCCATACCAGCAAGGGTTCGAAATTGGTTTATTTGCGGTAATTTAATACCTTCAGCTTTGGTTAAAATCGCTTTTGCTAATGGATGATTAGAGCCACTTTCTAGTGCGCCTGCTAATGCTAGCGCTTGAGTTTCACTTATCTGATTGAATGTGTGGATCTCAGTTACTTGTGGCATGCCTTCAGTTAAGGTACCTGTTTTATCAAAAACTAAGGTATCTAATTGGCTTGCTTGTTGTAATGCATCCGCATCACGCACTAATACGCCATATTCTGCGGCACGTCCCACACCTGAAATGATCGACATGGGGGTCGCTAATCCTAGAGCACAAGGACAAGCGATAATTAATACCGTTGTGATAATGACGAGTGCATAAGTAATTTGTGGTGAAGGACCAAAAAAGTACCAAATAGCCCCTGCAATTAACGCAATAACGACGACGATAGGAACAAATACACTGGAAATTTTATCTGCTAATTGACCTATTTCGGGTTTACTGCTTTGTGCTTGACGTACCAGTTTGATAATTCTGGCAAGGGTAGTTTGACTGCCTACTGCTGCAGCTTTAAACAGCACTGAGCCATCTTGCACGGTAGTACCTGCATGAATAGTATCACCAAGGCTTTTTTGTTGTGGAATAGGCTCACCAGTTAACATTGCCTCATCCATCCACACTTCACCTTGGGTGATTTCACCATCAACGGGAACTTTATCACCGGTTGCTAAACGCAAGATCATACCTTGTTTCACATCCGCTAATGGCATTTCAACTTCGCCATTATCTGTTACTACTCTTGCTGTTGGTGGTGTTAAGTCTAATAGACGCTCTAATGCTTTAGAAGAGCGCTGACGGGCTCTTTGTTCAAGCATATGACCAAGGTTTATCAAACCAATGATCATCGCACTGGCCTCGTAATAGAGATGTCTTGCTTGGGCAGGAAACACCTCAGGCCATAAGTTAACACTAATTGAATAGAGCCAAGCCGCCCCTGTACCTAACGCAACGAGCGTGTCCATGGTGGCACTGCCGTTTTTTAGGCTTTGCCACGCATTACGATAAAAGTGCCCACCTGCAGCTATCATCACAATAAGCGTAATAATACCGATAGTTAACCAGATATTATGATTAGCTTCCGTTAACATCATATTATCGCCGATCATTCCCCATACCATTACAGGAATACCAACGACTAAGGCTAAGGCTGCTTGCCAGCGAAAACGCTTCATATTAGCAACAGCGACTTCTTGTTGACGCTCTCTACGTTTTACATCATCTTGAATAATTTCTGCCCCATAGCCTGCTTTTTCGACCGCATTAATCAGGTCATCATGATTAACATGACCGGTTACAAGTGCGCTACGTTCAGCCAAATTAACACGTGCATTTTCAACACCGGAAACACTTTGTAAGGCTTTTTGTACTTTGCTAACACAGCTTGCACAAGTCATACCGTCGATTAATAGCTGAGTGCTATCATCATCGATACTGATATCAGCATTATTATTATCAAGGATGGCTTCTTCTACTGGAATATCACAAATCGCCGCTGACGATGCTTCCAGTGGTGCATCCGTTTGCGTCAGCGGCTCAGTTTTTGGGTGGTTGGCTCCTGCTAATTTTGCATCATAACCAGCATCTTGAATGGCTGTGATCACACGCTCTGTGTTTGCCGTACCTGTTACTGTGGCATGAGTTAATTCCACTTGTGCACTTTCTACCCCATCAGTCCCTTCAAGAGCTTTCTTCACTGAATTAATACAATGACCACAATTTAAGCCTGATAAAGTCAGTTCAATCGTTTTTGGTTTATTTTCTTCTTCGTTTGCTAATGAGGCTTCAAAACCTTCAGCAACAACGGCGGCAATTAAATCTTTTGCGTTTGCTGTACCAAAAATTTCAGCTGATGTTTTGTCTACATTGACCGCAACAACACCGTCAACGGCTAATAACGCATTTTCTGTTTTACCAACGCATTTCATACAGTTAAGTCCACTCAAATTTAGTTTTACATCAGCTTGAGTGGCTAGATGAGCTTCATATCCGGCTTCTTCAATGGTTTTGATTAAGCTTTCAACAGTTGCGTCGCTGTCAATTTTAGCGTATTGAATAGTCACCGTGGACTGTTCTATATCATTGCGGGCATCAAGTGATTTTTTTACACTGTTAATACAGTGGGAGCATGAAAGCCCTTGTAGTGCGAGTAGCGTAGTTTTTGCCATGGTCAATATCTCCAAATAAAAAGCGATTACCTCTATTATGGCGTAATATGGGATAACTTGCTTTCTTGAAAAGGTTTTTTCTTATCTGAGATAAAGGCTAAACCTTTCCGCAAGGGGAAGGTCAAGGGGGAATTTTGAATATTAGTGAAATCGCAACCAAAACCGGTTTGACGACAAAAGCAATCCGTTTTTATGAGGAAAAAGATCTGATAACCCCACCTCATCGGGGTGAAAATGGCTATCGATACTATTTACCACAACATATCGAAGAATTAACACTGTTAAAGCAAGCTCGTGAAGTCGGGTTTAGTTTAGAAGAGTGTCGTTCATTGCTGATGTTATTACGTAATCCCTCACGTCACAGTGCTGATGTGAAAGAGGCAACCTTAAAGAAAGTGGCTGAGATAGAGAAAACCATTAACGAATTAAATGCCATTCGTCAACGGCTTCTCTTATTAGCAAATGAATGCCCTGGCGATGATGGGGCGGAATGCCCAATTATCAATCATCTTTCTGGTTGTTGTCATCATCAATAACAGCAGCATGCTGTGTTGATGATGCCGAGCGAGTGGTGGGAGAAAATGAGGTGACGTGCAAGGTGATACCATCAATAGCAATCACTTTGACTGTATCACCTGCTTTTAATGGCGTGTCAGAATAGACTCGCCAACTCCCATCAGCAAGCTTTATGCGACTAAAACCATTTTCAGTATCCGATAACAAAACTGCTTTTATACCAATAAGTTGGTGGCTTTTTTGGTTTAGGTTTTCTGCTTCTTTGGATAACTTTTTGCGTTTAAGCCAGATACGCCAAAGGATTGCACTAATAACGGTGAGTAATGCAAATAGAATACCTTGAATGGGCCAACCAATAGGTAAGATCCATGCGATTAATGCAACACATAATGCGGCCATACCAGACCATAGTAAGTAGCCTGCAGTGCCCAGCATTTCGGCGATTAATAGTAAGACACCAAGACAAAGCCAGAAAAGTGCTGGCTGAGCACTAATCCATTCAATCATAATTAATTGCTCTTGTTACCTGAGTCACTTTTTTTGGTATTTAATAATTCTGAAATACCACCAATTGCACCCATTAAGTTACTGGCTTCTAATGGCATCATTACAACTTTGCTGTTATCGGCAGAACCAATTTGTGACAGGGCATCGGTATACTTTTGTGCAATAAAGTAGTTAATGGCTTGCATATCCCCTTTAGCGATAGCTTCTGATACCATTTGCGTCGCTTTTGCTTCCGCTTCTGCTGCACGCTCACGGGCTTCGGCTTGTAAGAAAGCAGACTGACGTTCACCTTCTGCTTTTAAGATTTGCCCTTGTTTTTCACCTTCCGCTTTTAAGATTGCCGCTTGACGGATACCTTCTGCTTCTAGAATATCAGCACGCTTAGTACGCTCAGCTTTCATCTGCGCATTCATGGCTGAAATTAGCTCTTGTGGTGGGCGCACATCACGAATTTCAATACGGGTAATTTTAATACCCCATGGGTTAGTTGCATCATCAACAATCAGTAATAAACGGCTATTGATCTGATCACGTTGTGAAAGAATTTCATCCAGTTCCATAGAGCCTAACACAGTACGGATATTGGTTAGCGTTAGATTGATGATTGCAAGCTCTAGGTTATTCACCTCATAAGCAGCTTTTACTGGATCGATAACTTGAATAAAGCAGACCGCATCAATACTGACATTGGCGTTATCACGAGAAATCACTTCCTGAGAAGGGATATCTAATACTTGTTCCATCATATTAATACGACGACCAATACGGTCAATAAATGGAATAAGGAGTTGAAGGCCTGGAGCAAGGGTACGTGTATAACGTCCAAAACGCTCGACAGTCCACTGATAACCTTGTGGAACGGTTTTTACACCACTTAAAACTAAAATAATGGCGAATAAGATAATAATACCAATAACTATTTCCATGTATCTGTCCTTAGCCTGCTTTAATAAATAAAATGAATATTAATAAAGTAAAGAATACACCATTCGGCGATATTTAGATGCTAGATTATCATTAGTCCCTAAAGCAGATAAAATATCCATCAGGGTTTTCTTAACTTGTCCTTCACCGGCATTAAGATCTTTTTTCAGAAAATTAAATAGCAATTCAAGGGCTTCATCATTACGTGCCACTTCATGCAGTTTTAACGCCAGTTGAATAGCGAGTTCAGTATTGTCAGGTTGCTGATTAAAATTATCTTGTAATTGCTGAATTTCAGGTGTGTCGGCAGCTTGTTTTTGCAGTTCAATTTGAGCTAATAAACTATGATAATAGCTATCTTGATCTTGCAATGGAATTGCGGCTAATAATTCTTCTGCTTCATTATGTTTATTTAATGAAATTAAAGCACCTGCGAGGGCTAAGGTAATTTCACTGTTTTTAGGATCAATTTGGTGTGCTTCTTTTAACAGTGGTAATGCTTCGTCTGCTTTACCTTCTGCTAATAGTGCTGAAGCTTGCGCCGCTTTTAATTCTTCTGGTTTAGGTAAGATATTGGCAAGGATTTGGCGAATAGCTTCTTCAGGTTGTGGGCCTTGGAACCCATCGACAGGACGACCTTCTTGCAATATATAAACAGTTGGGATCGCACGTAGACCAAATTGCGAGG
The DNA here is from genome assembly GCF_963885725.1 of Proteus sp. G4380. Lineage (NCBI taxonomy): Bacteria > Pseudomonadati > Pseudomonadota > Gammaproteobacteria > Enterobacterales > Morganellaceae > Proteus > Proteus sp. G4380. The sequence goes on along the minus strand of NZ_CAWPAV010000047.1, from coordinate 57,307 downwards.
CAATCATCTGTTCAACATCACAATCTAATTTAGCTAATACAAACTGATCAGCAAATTCAGCCGCTAATTTATCCAACGTTGCCCCAAGCTCTGCACAATGAGGACTACGCTCTGAATAGAAGTACATCATGACCGGTTTTGTCATCGATTGTTCTATAACTTGCTGAATATTCGATTCATTTACATCAACAATATGTGCAGTTGCTAACATTAACTTATCCCTTTTTGAGAGTTTTAAATATAAATGCTGTTTATTACGCTATTTCATTAATAAATAAGGATGAATTTTACAAAAATCAAGCCTTGTTACTTTGGCCGTTTAAGATCCTATCCATAAGTCTATCAGGGAGGAGTCGTTTTAACACTTTGACGGCATAAGTGAGTAAGGTCACAGGATAACGTAACTTAGGTCTTGGACTTTCTAAAGCATGGATTAGTTTTTTCACTACATCATCAGGTGTTAATGTGAAACGACTCGCAATCCCCGGATTTTTTACCGGTTTATCTTGTTGGGCTTGATTAACATTTTCAGTAAAGCGTGTTTTTATTGGACCCGGCTCAATTAAACTGACTTTTATCCCCGTAGAGGCAAGTTCCATTCTTAATGCATCAGACCAAGCTTCAACGGCATATTTACTCGCCGCATAAGCACCTCGGCCGGGAGTGGATATTAATCCCATTACCGAGCTCGTCTGAATAATACGTCCTTCGCCATGAGGTAACATCGCCGGCAGTAACCCCATAGTAAGCTGATGTAAGCCAAAAAAATTAGTGGAAAATTGTTTTTCCATTTGCTGGCGACTAATCGCATTTAATGGACCATAAACCCCAAAACCACCATTATTAAATAATCCATATAAACGCCCATTAGTAAGGCGAATTACTTCTAATATGGCTTTTTCGATACTTTCTGCATCATCGAGATCAAGGAAAATAGGCTCAAACCCCAATGTTTCCATATGGTTAAGATCATCTTCTTTGCGACAAGCAGCCAGTACTCGATATCCTTTTTGCTTGAGTGTTTTTGCCGCACACAGTCCAATCCCACTAGAACTTCCTGTAATCAATACCGTTTTTTGCATAATTTTACAATTAATCTCATTTAATCTAGGTTAACTACTGTCACAATAGTTTAACGTGTTAGGTAAGGGGATAGGGTTTTATCCATCCATTGAGCAATAAAAGGCTGAGCCGCTTCATTTGGGTGAATGCTGTCGTTTTGCATCCACTCAGGTTTATCTGCTATTTGCTCCATATAAAATGGGATAAGCTCAAGAGCATTGTCTTTCGCCAATTGTGGGTAAATCGCAGAAAAAGATTGCGTATAGCGTTTACCATAATTAGGCGAAATCATAATTTGCATAAAGAGTGGCGTTGCTCCCGCTTCTTTTACTTGGGTAATGATGTTTTGCAACGCTTCTTTCGTTTGGGCTATAGGGTAGCCTTGTAAGCCATCATTTGCACCCAGTTCAATCAAAACCCAACGAGGTTGGTGCTGTTTTAATAAATCAGGGAGCCTATTTTGACCTTGAAATGCGGTTTCGCCACTGATGCTTGCATTCACGACATTTATTTCAGGATAAGTTAATTTCCACTTATCCGCGAGGCGTTGCGCCCATGCGCTTTCAATAGGAAGGCGATATCCGGCACTTAGGCTGTCACCAAAGATCAAAAAGGTATCAGCAGCGATAGACTTAAAGCTAAACATCATCATGACGATAAGGAAACAAGTATGTCGACGGAAAAGGTTCTTGAAGTTCATCAGTTAACCAAACAAGTAGGAGAAGGTGATAGTCAGATCTCTATATTGCAGGGTGTTGAGTTAGTTGTCGAGTCTGCACAGACAATTGCTTTAATTGGTGAGTCAGGATCGGGCAAATCTACACTTTTAGGTATTATTGCAGGATTAGATGATGGAGGCGCTGGTCGTGTGCAATTAATGGGACACGATCTGACCAAAATGAATGAAGAAGAGCGGGCAAAATTACGTGCACAACATGTCGGATTTGTTTTTCAATCTTTTATGCTAATTCCAACGTTAAATGCCTTAGAGAATGTGCAACTTCCTGCGTTATTAAAAGGTGAGTCAGAAAAACAGAGCCATACGCGAGCTGTTGATTTACTTAAACAATTGGGTTTGAGTGAGCGCTTGTATCATATGCCCGCACAACTTTCCGGTGGTGAGCAACAACGTGTTGCATTAGCAAGAGCTTTTTGTACCCAACCGGCGATCCTGTTTGCTGATGAGCCAACAGGTAATCTTGATCGAAAAACGGGAGATAAAATTGCCGATTTACTGTTTTCCCTTAATCGTGATTATGCCACAACATTAATTTTGGTCACCCACGATAATGAGCTTGCCGCTCGTTGTCAGCGAAGATTACGTCTTGTTGATGGGCAACTTAAGGAGGAGTCATGATCTGGCGTTGGTTTTGGCGTGAGTGGCGCTCGCCGGCTTTATTAATTGTTTGGCTCTCTTTAGCGCTGGCGGTGGCTTGTGTGCTGGCGTTAGGGCGTATTGGTGATCGCATTGATAAAAGTATTTATGCTCAAAGTCGTGATCTTATCGCCGGTGATTTAGTGCTACGCGCCTCGTATCCTGTTGATGAAAATTGGCTAGCTGAAGCTAAAAGAATGGGGCTAACACTTAGTCGTCAAATGCAATTTACCACCATGTCTTATGCCCCAGAAGGTGATACTCCTCAATTGGCGTTGGTAAAAGCCGCGGATAACTTATATCCACTCTATGGTGAGCTAGAAACTCAGCCCGCAGGGCTAAAAGCGGAGAAAGGCACGGCGTTAGTAGATGCAAGGTTACTGGCGCTTTTGGGTATCAAGGTTGGTGATAATATTGATGTCGGTGATGCCACTTTTACAATTAGCGGTGTATTAGTTCAAGAGCCTGACAGTGGTTTTAATCCTTTTCAAATTGCCCCGCGTATTTTAATTAATCTTGCTGATGTTGAAGCGACTGGTGCCGTTCAGCCGGGAAGCCGCTTAACTTACCGTTATATGTTTGCGGGTAATGAAGCATTAATTGATGAATACCAACAACGCTTTGATCCCTTATTAAAACCTGACCAGCGTTGGAATAGCTTAAAACAAGATAATGGTGCGCTATCTCAATCAATGGAGAGAGCAAAAAACTTTTTACTATTATCTGCATTATTAACACTATTATTGGCGATTTCTGCCGTCGCGGTTTCAATGACACATTATTGCCGTAGTCGACATACGCTAATTGCGGTATTAAAAACCTTAGGTGCCGATAATCATGCATTACGTAAATGGATTATAGGGCAGTGGGGGGTGATTATTGTTGCGGCTATCGTGGTCGGCTCACTGGTCGGTTGGGGCTTTGAATTAGTATTGTTGCAGATTTTAGCACCGGTATTACCAAAAAGTTTACCTGATGCGAGCTTTATGCCATGGCTATGGTCGGTTGGCTCTTTACTACTCATCGCGTTATTGACGGGGTTACGCCCTTATCATCAATTAATGTCAACGCAACCTTCCCGCGTGTTGAGAAGTGGTACTACGGCACCTAGTTGGCCACTACGTTATTATTTACCCATCGTTGCATTGATTGTTGTTGGCGCTTTAACTCTGTTTGCCGGAACGGGTGTTTTATTGTGGTCTATTTTATTAGGTATCGTCGTCATTGCTTTCTTGCTTGGCGTGATTGGTTGGCTTGGATTATGGCTTTTAAAGCAATTTAAATTTAAGCAATTGAGTGCCCGTTTAGCGGTGACACGTTTATTACGCCAGCCTTTCCAAACCATGACGCAATTAGCCGCTTTTTCATTATCCTTTATGCTATTGACGCTATTGGTTTTGCTGCAAGGGGATTTATTGGAAAAATGGCAACAGCAGTTACCTGAAGATAGTCCTAACTATTTCTTGATTAATATGTCAAAGCCTCAGGTACAGCAGATTAATACATTATTAGCCACTTATCATGTGGCACCGACAGATGCTTATCCGGTTGTGTTAGCACGTTTAACAGCGATTAATGATCACAATGCGAAAGTGTGGGCAGATGCACGGGATGCGGGGAATAATACCGTACGAAGAGAGCTTAATTTAATGTGGCACAGTGAACTTCCTAAAGATAATGTTATTGTCGAAGGCTCATGGCCTCCCGTCGGTAATGGCGTTTCAATCGATCAGGGGGTTGCACAAAAGTTAGAAATAAAGCTGGGGGATGAGCTAACTTTTGTTGGTGATACTCGCGAGTTTAAATCTGTTGTCACCAGCATTCGCCATGTTGATTGGGAAAATATGCGACCAAATTTCTTCTTTATTTTCGCAGAAGAAGGGCTAAGCAATCAGCCTGAAAAATGGATGAGCAGTTTTTATTACAATGGTGATGGAAGTTTGATCACCGCATTAAATCGACAATTTCCTACGGTCAGTGTGCTAGATACGGGTGCATTAATTCAGCAAGTTCAGCAGATCTTACAGCAAGTCAGCCGAGCATTAGAAATTATGGTTGGATTAGTTATGCTGTGTGGGGCATTGCTATTAGTGGCACAAATTCAAGTCGGTATGACACAACGTCGTATCGAGTTGGTGGTTTATCGAACATTAGGCGCGAGTAAGTCACTATTAAGACGCACGCTTTGGGCGGAGTTTGCCTTATTAGGGTTAATGGCCGGTTTAGCTGCAGCGATAGGGGCTGAAGTTGCATTAGGGTTGTTGCAAAAATCGGTATTTAATTTCCCATGGCAACCACAATGGATGATGTGGATAGTTGTTCCCGCTCTTGCCGCCGTATTACTTTCACTTTGTGGTAGTATTTTAGGGGTTAGGCTATTACAAGATAAAGGCCAATATCGTCGTATTCAGGGGGAATAGTCGCCATTAGTTATCTAGTTATCATTAAATGAAGTGATACGTGATATTGAATTAAAAATGCTGATATTGAACGGATATCAGCATTTTTTTATCGGATGCTTATGGTGATACAGGCGATGATTTTTCAATATATACAGTTTGTGATGGGAAGGCGAAGTCAGCGCCATGTTGATGCACAATATCAATCATTTTTAAATAAACTTCTTGCTGCGCATCTAACCATTCTGCCCATACTGTGGTTTTGGTAAAACAGTACACCATAATATTTAATGATGAATCGGCGAATTGATTAAAATAGACCAATAAAGTTTGTTTGGTGTCGATTTTGTCGTTTTGTTGTAGCATTGTGCGGATATCTTCGACAATAACCCCAACTTTGTCCGAATCTTCATAGCGTAACCCTAATTCTGTTTCAATACGTCGATTGGTCATTCTGCCGGGGTTTTCAACACTAATGGAGGAAAATACTGAGTTTGGAATATATAACGGGCGATGATCAAAGGTCATTATCTTTGTGATACGCCAGCCAATCTCAACAACAGTTCCTTCGATATTGCGATCGGGTGAACGTACCCAATCACCAATGTTAAAAGGGCGATCAAAATAGAGCATAACACCTGAAAAAAGGTTACTCATAACGTCTTTACTTGCCATACCAATGGCAATACCGCCTAAGCCACCAAATGTCATTAAGCCCGATAAACTCATGCCAAAATGCTCACCGAACAGTAAGATCATGATGACAAGAAGAGTGATTTTAAATATACGCGAAATAATACGGGCTGAGGTGGGATCACTGCCTTTTTTAATTTGTGATTTTTCTAATAAATTAATGAGTAAGAAAAATTTTCTCATTAGGATTAATGCGATAGCAAGATAGCTAAAGAAATTAATCATCTGAAAAGAGATAAAGTGTAGTTTAAAATCTACCACCGCCATTTCACAGTATTGGCTTACAATAGCCACTAAACTACAAAGCAAAATAGCTTGGATGATGTGAATAATTATGTTTCTACGACGTTTTTTTTGTTTATCATGTAAAAAAGATATGGCAAGAAAGGCGATAAAACACGCCAAAGCTATGCCGATACCAATTGAGTATTTCATGATTAATTCTTCATTCATCTGCTCGATCTCTCCTCGCTAAAACCGCTTCTCTATAATATTGATTGGATTTCTAAACTAGATTTGCGGTTTTATTTTTATCTTGGCGCATTATGTTTTTCACTGGCATGTTGGAAGTTAGGATAAATTGGTGGGCGCATAAATAGTGTGATCACCAAAATAACTAAAACAGGGATAGTGAGAATTAAAAATGCAGGTGTGAAGCTGCCTGAAATATCCTTAATAGCCCCAGCAAAGAAGGGGGCTAAACAGGCCAATGTTGAGATCAGGTTCATCACCGAAAATAGTTCTAAATAAGGTGCGCGACCAAAATAGTTAGCCAGTAATACACTTGAGGCTAAGAAGGTCATACCATAACCGATCCCCACACAAAGGGTAAATAGCATTAGGTAGATCCAACTATTAGCCATACTCAGTGCTAATAGACCGATAATAATAATCGTTAAGCTGGCAATCAGTAATTTTTTAGGCTCTAACCATTCACCAATCGCCCCACCGGCTAATCGTGAGAATGCATTGATAAAAGCCATGGTGCTCAGTAGCGTTGCAGCAATAGTTTCACTAAAACCATTTTCAATAATATGTGCAACTGCAAAACTATTTACTGTGATCCCGCACCATAGAAAAGCGGTGTAAGTGGCAGCAATGACATAAAATTGCCATGTTCGTAAAGCATGACGTGCGGTCCATATCGCTTTGGTTTGATAAATACGTTTGCTACTTTGTAATTGACTGATTTTTTTCGCATGCGCTTTTTCTGCTGAGCCTTCTTGTAATACTAAAATAGTCAGCAGGGTAATAATTGATAGAATAATAGCTGAAATAAGCCAATGCATACGCCATGTGTGCCAAAGGTGTGTGGCTAAAAAATAGATCCAAGGGCCTGCAACTCCTCCCAATCCACCAATAGTAAAATAGACACCAAAAGCAAAAGACTGTTTTTCAAATAGACGCGATAGCACGTAAGTGCCCGGTACGGTTGCTAATAGTGTAAAACCTACCCCAAGTAAGGCGGTACCAAGAAAGTAGCGTGTGATGGTATTGGTTTCATATAGAAAATAGAATCCACTGACAAAAATAATCAGTCCAATGAGGAGTGTGAAGCGGACGTTTAATTTACGGATAAGTAAAGTGGGTAAAAAGCTCGCAAGTCCACAGGTTAAGCCCAATAAAGTAAAACCAAGGCCAGCTTGTGTCCAGTTCCACTCTAGTTCAGCTATCATACTAGGTAGAACCACACCTAAAGAGGTAAATGTTGTTGCGGTAGCGAGAAAGTACACTAAACCTAGCAGTATCAGTATGCTCCACTGATAGATAGGACCAAAATTTTGTTGCGTGACTGGCATCCTGACTCCATAGAACGGGTGCAGTATCCTGAATGTTCAGGAAAAAATAGCGAATAACTGGCCTTGTATTCACAGGCCAGTACATTTAAAGGCTATTATTCTCTAACTTTCTGAGTCGGACTGCTAGCTTAATTTTTCTAGCGCCCATTTAATCGGATATTGGTAGGCTTCATCGAGCAGGGGACTTAATGCACTTAAGGTCTTTTGCAGAGCTTGATGGTTATTATGTACTAAGTTGAGATGCCCTACTTTGCGGGCTGGACGCACTTCTTTTTCATACCAATGTAGATGAACTAAAGGTAATGATAGCCATTTGGTGTCGATCTCCGTTCCAATAAGATTAACCATTACCGCCGATTGGCAAACATTAGGTTTGGGCATCGGTAAATCAAGAATAGCACGTAAGTGAAGTTCAAACTGGCTAATAGAAGCACCATTTTGTGTCCAGTGACCACTGTTGTGGACGCGAGGTGCGAGTTCATTAATCAGTAATTTATCACCGACAATAAAGCATTCCATGGCCATTACACCGATATAATTTAGTTTATTGAGGATCTTGCTAAGCATATCCTCTGCTAATTGTTGTAATGCCTCGGGAGGATTTGGTAGCGCAACACTCATGCGTAAAATGCCATCTTGATGAAGATTGTGAGTGAGTGGATAAAAAACACAATCCCCCTGACGATTTCTTGCACCAACTAAAGAGACTTCTCCAGAGAAAGGAATACCTTGTTCGACAATACATTCACCATATATTTCGGCTGGTAATTGTTGTTCGTCACCTGGGTGTATCCGCCATTGACCTCGTCCGTCGTAACCACCAACACGGCGTTTAACGATAATAAACTCCCCTAGCTGATTGAATAGCTCAGGCCATTGCTCAGCCGAAGTTAATGGTTGCCAAGGTGCCGTCGCTAAATGAAGCTCATCAAGGAGTTGTTTTTGTGGTAAGCGATCTGCGAGTAATGGAAAAATATCTCGGTTAATAAAGTTAGCATGGTGCTCTAACTCATTGGTTAATGCGGTTTCCGGCCAACGTTCAATTTCTGCGGTAATAATACTCTTTTGATAAGGTACCGCTTCGGGTTCAGCATCAAGCCCCACGGGATATACCGCAATACCTAATGGCTCACCCGCTTGACGTAACATTCGACCTAACTGTCCATTACCAAGAACACAAACCGGCTTCATAGCGCCTCCCTTGGATCAGGGTGATTAAGGACTTCTTGTGTCTGTGTTGCTCGCCATTGTGTTAATGCATTAAAAATATCAGCAGAGTGTAATGCTAAAATTTGTGCGGCGAGTAGCGCGGCATTAGCAGCCCCCGCTTTACCAATAGCCAGTGTGCCAACGGGAATACCTTTCGGCATTTGTACAATAGAATAAAGGCTATCAACACCACTTAATGCAGCACTTTGTACAGGAACCCCTAATACAGGAACTAAGGTTTTGGCTGCCAACATCCCCGGTAAATGTGCAGCACCGCCAGCACCCGCAATAATCACGTCAAAACCATTCTCTTTGGCCTGTTCTGCGAAACGAAATAATTTATCCGGTGTTCGGTGTGCGGAAACAATTTCAACATGGTAAGGAAGTTGTAACGTGTCTAGGACTTCTGCGGCATGACACATTGTCGCCCAGTCACTTTTCGAACCCATCACAATGGCGATACGAGGGGATGAGGTATTGAGACCAACTTGAGAAGACATTACTTAACTGCTCCTGTAAGCATAAACGGATATAGCCAGAGAAACTGAGCATGATAGTATCACGCTAACACGTCAAGGAAAACGTTTGCGTAAAGAAAAATATGCTACAATAGCCGAAAAAGTATCATCTATTTAAAATGGAAATTGGATCAGTTCGATTTTATCTGAGGTGACTTTAAACATTGAGCCTTCCGTATGCCAAGCTCCTAATACACCTCGATAATGTGGTTTCCCATCAATGTCGACGGTGTGGATCGCCGGTCGATGAGTATGACCGTGGATCATCCATTGGGTATTAAATTGTTTAAAGGTATTGATAACGGCTTGAGCATTAACGTCCATTATCGCTTCAGATTTGTATTGGTTGCTACTTTGACTACGAGAGCGCATTTTTTTAGCAATACGTAATCGAATGGTCAGAGGAAGGAGTAGGAATAAGCGTTGAATAAACTTATTGTGGACTTTTTTACGATAGCGTTGATAGGCATCATCATCGGTGCAAAGCGTATCACCATGTAAGATTAAAATGCGATGTTGCTCTATCTCAAGCACTTTTTCTTGTGGTAGCAGTGTCATTCCGCTCTCTTTTGCAAAGCGAGAGCCGATTAAGAAATCGCGGTTACCATGAATAAAATAGCAGGGCACTCCCGCATTTTTTAATGCCATTAATGCTTGGGCTATGCGCTGATGTAGTGGATTAGGATCATCATCACCAATCCAAAAATCAAAAAAATCACCCAAAATATAAAGTGCATTTGCGTGGATCGCTTGCTCTTGTAAAAAGCGAAGAAAACCGGCAGTAATTGCCGGTTCGTGCTCACTTAAATGCAGATCTGCAATAAACAGGGTGCACATAAAAAGCGCTACTTATTCGCTAACAGTAACACTGTTAATGATAATATCTTCACGAGGAACATCTTGGTGGAAACCACTGCGACCAGTAGAAACGGCTTTGATTTTGTCTACAACATCCATCCCTTCAACAACTTCAGCAAATACACAATATCCCCAACCATTGGCATTTTCTGCACGGAAGTTTAAGAAGTCGTTATCTGCTACGTTGATAAAGAATTGTGCTGTTGCAGAATGTGGATCGTTGGTACGAGCCATCGCTAATGTACCACGATTATTGGCAAGACCGTTGTTTGCTTCGTTTCTTACCGGGGCTTTAGTTTCTTTTTGCTTCATACCAGGTTCAAAACCACCACCTTGGATCATAAAACCATTAATAACACGGTGGAAGATAGTGTTATCGTAGAACCCTTCTTTACAGTAATCTAAAAAATTTTCTACGGTTGCAGGTGCTTTATCTGCAAATGTTTTAATCACGATATCGCCGTAATTGGTATGAAAAGTAACCATATTCAGATCCTAGTATAATTTTAGTTTTACCCAGATGTGGGCTGAAACAATAGACCGTTTTTTTATACCACAGTTACCTTATTTAGTCAGTATTCATCTTTTGTTCATGGCGACTTTCACGCTAAAAAGCGCGAAAATAGTAATAGAAAACATTTTTCGCCAATTATTTCACCAATAAACTCAATTTGGCGCCTTACTGTTAACGATTGAACAGTGAAAATAAACGCAGAGCAGAGTAATATAAGAGACTATTAATTGGATTACCTTTGAGTTTAGGCATTAAAACCCTTATAAAGGTAATGTTATGTGGTTATTTTTATCGCTGTAGTCGTTATTTTATATACATAAATACGTAATCAACACGTACAGTTAAAAATGGGAACGTCCTCTGATGCTAAAGATTTTTAATACTCTTACTCGACAAAAAGAAGAATTTAAACCTATCCATAAAGGAAAAATAGGTATGTACGTGTGTGGCATCACTATTTATGATTTATGTCATATTGGTCATGGACGTACATTTGTGGCATTTGATGCCATAACCCGCTATTTACGTTATTTAGGGTATGATGTGAATTATGTGCGCAATGTCACCGATGTGGATGATAAAATCATCAAGCGTGCGATTGAAAATAATGAAACTTGCGAACAATTAACGACACGTATGTTAGCGGAAATGCATAAAGATTTTGATGCATTGAATATCTTACGCCCTGATTCAGAGCCACGAGCCACACATCATATTGCAGAAATTATTGCTCTTACCGAGACATTAATTAAACGTGGTCATGCTTATGTAGCAGAAAATGGTGATGTGATGTTTGCCATTGATACCGATCCGGATTATGGCTTGCTTTCTCGTCAAGATTTAGAGCAACTACAAGCAGGGGCTCGGGTTGAAGTCGCTAACGTAAAACGCAATCCTATGGATTTCGTGCTTTGGAAAATGTCAAAACCCGGTGAACCAAGTTGGACATCACCATGGGGAGAAGGGCGACCAGGCTGGCATATTGAATGTTCAGCCATGAATGGTAAAGAATTAGGTCATCATTTTGATATTCATGGCGGTGGTTCAGATTTAATGTTCCCGCATCATGAAAATGAAATTGCACAATCAACCTGCGCTCATGATGGTCCTTATGTTAACTATTGGATGCATTCCGGTATGGTGATGGTAGACAAAGAAAAAATGTCTAAATCACTGAATAACTTTTTTACTATTCGTGATGTTCTTGCCTATTACGATGCTGAAACGGTACGTTATTTCTTATTATCAGGACACTATCGTAGCCAACTAAATTATACCGAAGAGAACTTAAAACAGGCGCGTACCGCATTAGAGCGTTTATATACTTCTTTACGTGGCACTGATGCAAATGCTCAACCTGCTGGTGGTGAAGCGTTTGAAGCGCAGTTTATTGAAGCAATGAACGATGATTTCAATACACCAGAAGCCTATTCTGTGTTATTTGATTTAGCACGCGAAGTGAATCGCTTAAAAACCGTCAATATGGAGGCGGCTAATGGTTTAGCAGCGGTGTTGCGTAAATTGGCCAAAGTATTAGGCCTATTAGAGCAACAACCAGAACACTTCTTACAAAGTGGTGCGCAAGCAGACGATGCTGATGAAGTAGAAAAAATTGAAGCGTTAATTCAACAACGCAATGATGCTCGTAAGAATAAAGATTGGGCAGCTGCGGATGCCGCTCGTGATGCTTTAACAGCAATGGGAATTGTATTAGAAGATGGCCCACAAGGTACAACATGGCGTCGTAATAGCTAATATTGCTACCTATTGATAAAGCAGATAAAGTCAAAAATATCGGGTAATCATTATCCGATATTTTTTTTAGATTTTTAGTGGCGTTAATTCAACTTCGGTCATCATTCTTGCCAATTGTTCACGATCAGTTATTCCAACATTGGTTTGACTGACGGCAAGAGCTGAAATTGCTGTAGCAAGACGTAAGGTATGTTCACTGGTTTGCCTCATCATCAAACCATAAATCAACCCACCTACCATAGAGTCACCGGCACCTACCGTGCTGACCACATCACATTTAGGCGGTTTTGCCATCCACGCACCAGTGGCGTTAACCCACATAGCGCCTTGTTCACCTAACGAGATAACAACATGAGCAATACCTTGCTGGCGTAATTCATGGGCGGCTTGTACCACGTCAGAGAGTTCAGGTAAGGGTCTACCTGCCCAAATTTCTAGTTCATGATGATTGGGTTTTACTAACCAAGGTAACGCTTTTAACCCCGCGACAAATGCTTCTCTGCTACTATCAAAAATAAGGCACATACATTCGCTACGTAGTCGCTTCATCCAAGCAGTAAAATCATTTAAATCAATACTAGGTGGTACACTTCCACTGACACAAATCATATCAAATTGACCCGCCCAGCTGAGTGTGTCATTTACAAAACGAGTCCAATCTTGTTTAGTGATTTCAAACCCTGAAAAGTTAAAATCAGTTACTTTACCGCTGGGTTCAGTCAGTTTGACATTGATACGTGTGCGACCTTCAACCATTTGGAAGCGATTAGCAATCCCGGCTTCACTAAACTCTTTTTGAAAGCCATCTTGATTCTCTTTACCTAAAAAACCGCCAACAGTGACATCAATACCAAGGCTTTTTAATACTTTGGCTACATTGATACCTTTACCGGCAGCATGAAATCCCGCCGTTGTTACTCGGTTAACTTCACCCAATTCAATAGGGGTACTTAATCCCACAAGATCATAAGCAGGATTTAATGTAATGGTAGCGACTCGACGTCTCATGCTTGTACCTTACCTGTAGTAAAATCATAGGTATCACTTTTCTGTTGCAAGAAAAGCAGAGAGACACCTTGGATTGGTAGGTTAAACATAAGAACTCCTATTAGATTAAGGATCAAATACAACATAAAAATTAAAAATAACGCTTCATACTTTATTATCAGGCTGAATCGTTTCAAACTATAATGTCTAATTTAGTATAAACAATGTTCTTTTGCCTAATAAAACAAAGGAAAAGTTAGATCTAAATCACGTTTTAGCATATTAAAGCGATTATTAATACGTAAAAATCATCCAACGGAAAAGGTTGCTGAAATTCTTACTACAAGCCAACTAAGCATTATTTATATAAAAAATAATAGGTTATGTAATCAATATTTAACTTATTCTTTATCAAAGCGTTAATGTGCTGAAGCGAGATAAAGTATTATCACTGATATGAATAGCAAAAATAATAACCTACTATTATTATCTTAAATTGATGCAATTAAATCAATTTAAAATCAATGGATTAGTCCACTAATTTTACAGACTTAAATAAAAGCTCGAAAAATAGCGTGTTTAGTAAAAAAAGGGTAGAAAGATAAAAAAAGCGTTACTAAAGAGTAACGCTTGAGTAACGAGTATGATTAGCTGAACTAGTTGCTGACAGTGACAGCAAACTCACCGAGTGTGACGACTTTACCGGCAGTAATTTTACAGCGTTTACGTGTTTCTACTTCACCATCAACGCAAACGAGGCCTTCAGCAATAATATTTTTTGCAGCGGCTCCGCTTTCTGTCCAGCCTTGGAGTTTTAATAGATCACACAGTTCTACATAGGGGTGACCATCTAATTGAAATGTTTCCATTGATTAATTATTTCCTATATCAGGATCGTGATATTCTTCGCAGGCTTGCAACGTATTTTGAATCAAAGTCGCTACAGTCATTGGACCTACACCACCCGGAACAGGAGAGATCCACCCCGCGCGTTGAGAGGCTTGTGCGAAATCAACATCACCAACCACTTTACCGTTTTCAAGGCGATTAATACCGACATCAATGACAATAGCGCCAGGTTTTATCCATTCACCAGGAATAAAGTTAGGTTTACCAACTGCCACAACCACCAAATCAGCATGTTCAACATGAAAACGTAAGTCTTTAGTAAAACGATGAGTGACAGTCGTTGTACAGCCTGCAAGCAGTAGCTCTAAACTCATTGGGCGACCAACAATATTTGAAGCACCAATAATTACCGCATTTAAGCCATTCATTGGAATATTGCAACGCTCTAAGAGTGTGACAATACCACGAGGGGTGCAAGGACGTAGCTTAGGTGCACGTTGGCACAACCGACCAATATTGTAAGGATGGAAGCCATCAACATCTTTATCAGGATGAATACGTTCTAATACTTTGACGTTATCAATTCCCGCAGGTAAAGGGAGCTGCACTAAAATACCATCAATAGTATTATCTTCATTTAGAGTATCAATGAGATTGAGTAAATCTGCTTCACTTGTAGTATCCGGTAGATCGTAAGAGCGAGAGATAAATCCTACCTCATCACAAGCTTTACGTTTACTAGCAACATAGATTTGCGATGCAGGGTTATCACCGACTAAAATAACCGCTAAACCCGGTGCACGTTTTCCTATCTTAATACGTTGTTTTACTTTTTCTGCCACTTCACTTCTGATGGTCTGCGCAATCGTTTTCCCATCTATAATTCTTGCTGACATCTATACATCCAAATTATTCAATTATGGTATTGCTCTATTTTGTCAGATCATAAGCAATCTGTCAGTTGATTACTTACCATATTTTAACCATCTAGTTTGATTTTGTGGAAAAATCGTTGACTCTCAGAATGTTGAAAGTATAATTCACACCCGTTATCAGCATAAATGCTAACGTCTATTTCCCCTCTAGGCGCCCTTAGCTCAGTTGGATAGAGCAACGGCCTTCTAAGCCGTAGGTCACAGGTTCGAATCCTGTAGGGCGTACCATTTAAAATCAAACACTTACACTCATTTTAAATTCTCTACTTTTCTTAAGTGGGACGTATTTGGGACACAAGTGCCAAAAATACTGTCTATTTGCTTTGCATGTTCAGTTAAATGATTAGGCGCTAGGTGAGCATACCTTCTAACCATATCAACTGATTCCCATCCGCCCATTTCTTGTAATACTGAAAGTGGAACTCCGGACTGAATTAACCAGCTTGCCCATGTGTGGCGCAGATCATGAAAGCGGAAGTTTTCTATTCCTGCTCTTTTTAACGCTGCTCTCCATGCTGTGTTAGAATCAACTCTCATTTTCCTAACACTTGGCGTTAATGTTCCGTCTGGTCTCTTCTTTGATTCAGTATGAACAAATACCCACTTGTGATGGTTTCCTATTTGTTCCTTAAGAACCTGACAAGCAGTGTCATTTAAAGCAACACCAATTGCTTGGCCTGATTTGCTATCCTCTGGGTTTATCCATGCAACTTTCCTTTGCATATCAATTTGACTCCACTCTAAATTGATAATATTGGATCGCCTTAATCCAGTGGCCAATGCAAATGTAACTACGGATTTCAGTGGTTCAGGGCATTCTTGAATCAGTCTTTTAGCTTCATGATGTTCTAACCACCGAACCCGCTTTTCTCTGATTGTTGGGACTTTGATGACGGGAGATTTTTCTAACCATTTCCAGTCACGTTCAGCAGCTCTTAACAGAGATTTCATGATGGCAAGATGCTTTGCTTTGGTTGCGTTACTGACAGGGATATCAGTAAATGCGGGGATTTCCTTTCCCTTTCTTTTAGCTGATTCCGCTTGTTTTTCCCATCTCTCCCTTGCTTTTCTGTTTACCATCTTATTGATAACGGAATATATTTTTGCTTCTGTAATATCCTTAAGTCGGTAACCTTCAAAGTGATCTAACCAAAAAGAAAGCCGACCTTTATCGTCATCCAGTGATTTTTTGTCTGCTTTCTCTTCAATCCATCGAACTATAGCCTCTTCGAAAGTAACATCAGGAAAGTCACCAAGACGTTCTATGCGCCATAACTCGACCTTTCTTGTGTCGTGCAACTCCTGCGCGAGCTTCTTGTCCTCTGTGCCAAGAGATTCCTTGATTCTTTTACCGCTTGGCGTCGTGTAGTTTCCGTACCATATTTTACCTCTTCTGAATAAAGACATGATTTTCCCTCTCGTGTCTCACCAGCGTTCACTGGTATATTGTGAATTGATTTATTAGCCGCCGCAATACACGCGGCTCTCGTAAATAGGTATGGCGAGTTTTTCTTTGATGGGTCCTTTCTTGTGTATGCAATCAATCCTAGCTTACACCAGCGAGAAAGGGTATCTTCTGATATACCAATATATGCGGCAGCTTCTTTTCTTGGCATGGTCATCCCTTCCATTTTACCCTCCTATCCATTCTTCCGTTTATATTGCTCATGGTCATCACCGCAATCTTTACTGCAGTATGCGCTATTAGGTGCTACAGGTTCTTCGTGACACCAGATACACATTCCGCTATATGATTTAATTGCTGCCTTGCGATTTGATAATGACACTTGAATATATAGTTCGTTTGTTTCATTTGCTGAGTCGATAATGTCCATAATTCACCTATATTAATTGAATGCTTTCTTCCGCTTGGTCGCCATATACATCCCAATCACCGTATTTCTCACGAGCGAATAGTTCGAGGCGTGGAACATCTCCGTATAATTCCTCTAAACGATGATGTATTTCTTTTGGCTTTTCGCTATGCTCACCTAAGCACGAGTAAATAACCTGTCTCACTCTTGCAGATTGACGAGGTAATCCATTTCCTCTTGTGGCTATTAAACACATTTCGACATTTTGACGGGTGTAATTACCGCAATTAATCTTTGTCTCATTGTTTAATATTTCCATGAAATCGAAAAAGTCTTCTGGCGGTTTTTTATTTATTCTATCTCCTGCATTTTTATTTAATTTAACCCATGCGAACCCGAACATGTTTTTAACTTTAAAATCCCACGCTTCGGCTAATTTAATAGCTTCGAGTGCAAAGTTGCCTGTGTACCACATAAACAGTACGGAATTTTTAGAGGAGTATTTTTCTACTGGCAATCTAGAGAGGGGGTATAAGCCTGTGGTGTTGTAATGATTATCTGCTGCGCCATTTGAAACTTTGTTATTGTAAGACCAAGGAGGGTCAGCAAGAATTAAGTCATACTTCTTCATTCTCCGCATCCTTCATACACAAGAAAATAATCATTGCTGCTTTTAATGGGTTGGCAATACAGCACTCTATATTCCCGTCATTAGTTGCAAATTGGAATTTCCTATCTTGATATATAAGGCTAATGCCATATTCGTTAATAATCGGCATTGCATCGGCTGGATTGTTGCATGGATTGAATTCACGCCACTGCTCTTTATTGCTCATCCTTGTAACCACGCCGTACCTTGTGACTTCGTACGCCAGTCCTAACTTTTCAGCAACCTTTTTATTAACTTCGAAGTCAGATAGTTCGGTGTATTTATTCATTGATTAACTCCAGCATTTTCTCATTGTACCAATCTCGGTTGTCCCACCAATCGTGCACTAAGTAGGGCGCGTAAAGTCCTTCTCGAACCAATTCAATAACCCCAATTTTCTCATACCCCTTAACTTTAACCTTATTGCCGACTTTAAATTTCATCTCCACACCTCACCACAAACTATCTCAACATTCCGCACCTGCATTATTTGCATAGCACGACTCTCGCATTCTTGCTGTGTGTATATTTGCTCAGTTACAGGTACAGCAGAACCCTGTATTACAAGCAGTAATACATATCCGATTATTAGTTTCATATTTAATCTAAAATAAATAGAGGGTAAATATCGTCTTTTATTTCTGGGTTTTTATTATTAAATTCTACCCATTCATTTAATACTGTATGAGATACAGTTAAATCCAGAGGTCTTTGCATTCCTGTATGTCTGGCAAATGCTACTGGCTCTAAATTAGTTATTCTCTCCAACTCATTACACAATGCAATAATAACTTTCTTTTCTGGCTCCTTATTATCTGCAATCATTCCTTTGGTATAATCGATTAATACTTGAAGTTCATTTTTATTCATTTTTTATTTTCACTCCGTTATCTAATAATGAATTTTCACATGCTGATATTCCACTGTTATATCCATCAGTGAAAAAATCATAATTTCCTTTATTCTTTTCTCTTTCTGGTAGGTCTAATACGAGTGACTCGCGTGATGCTTGCCATACATCGAATAGATTTATCGTTGATGATTTATTCTTACTGCGCCACTCTTCAAACTGCTGTCTTGACTTATCCATCACTCCACCTTTATTTGTTTTAATGCCTCACGAACAGCGTTTAATCGTGATTCCATTCTGAGATATTGAGGGTTAGGAGTAGTGGGCCAATAGTTATACCAAGCATCATCACCAAACAAGCTAAGCAATTTACCGCCTAAAAAACTATTACAGCACTCATCTTTAACATTGTCTGATGCTTCGATTAAATCCCAATATTCCCTTGCTTCATGTTTATCTATTTCATCATCGTTGCGTAGTTTGATAACTTGTTTTTTAGCGTATTCAGCATTTGCATCGTTATCAGCATCTATCTCAGAGATTAAATTAGAATCTAGTTTTCCTATCCAGTAGTGGTTGTTGATACGTTGAATAAAATCAACTAGTGAACTACCCATTGAACCCCAAAAACAAGACCATGAAACACCATATTCACTAATAGTGACTCTGCCGTTTTGATTATCACCGTAATCTTCAAGATAAACATGAATTGGGTCGTGATTTTTAACCTCTGAAATAACTAGCTTAGTAACTTGAGATTGTTCAACTTTCATATTCATTCCTCTTCATTGCATCCCTGCGAGTTAAAATAGCGATCATGTCCGTTTTTTCGTAGCATTCTATCTATTAGCCGAATATGTTTACTCCAAATCCTATCAGCTTCCTCGCATCCTCCACCAATCATTCCCGCGCAATCATCAGTAAGAGACTTGATAGCTTCAAGTTGAGCCTTGGTTACTTCCAATTTCATATATCTATCTCCTGTTTGCATCCTTGCAAATATATCCTTTGGTTAAAGGGGTAGGGTGGTTAGAAGGGTATTTCTTGGTCATCCCAATCTCGAGGTGGCTCACTTTGTGGTGTTTGATTACTCGATGCTTGTTTTGGTGCTTGCGGTTGCTGTGGTTGGCCCCATCCTTGATTCTGCTGTTGCTTCTGGCTTCCTGCCTGATTACCACCGTTACCACCAAAATCTAATTGATCAACGATAATTACCGGCGCTGATTTTTTCTCACCGTTCTGGCTTGTCCATTCTTCCATAACGAACTCACCAGTAACCGTAACCTTTGTTCCTTTGGTTAGGTGCGGAGGTAACTTTTCAGCTTTAGGGCCAAACATCTTGCAGATAACCCAAGATACTTTTTCGTGCTCTCCGTAGCCTTGTTTCACTGGTAAACTAAAAGATGCAACCGCCTTACCATTTGGCGTCCATCGCTGTTCGCAATCTTTACCTAAGTTTCCACTTGCCGTTATTGTGTTAATTGCCATATACACTCCATTGATTGCCAAATTGAATGCCTAACTTGTTTAATCCCTGATCCATCACCTCAATGAACTCAGGTACTAACTCGTCAAATTCTTTCATCATTTTTTCGTCACGCTCAACAGGGAAATATGCTATTTCTTTTCCTGCAGGCATTCGTGGGTCAAAATTTGCAAAATGCCAGATATCCTTACCTGTAACCCACATGGAATATTGAACTTGAGCCACATATTCCTTTTTCATTGCATCGATTCCATTCAATGCTAAGTCTATAAATACGTCCGTGTTATTAGGACATTTAAGCTCTAATCCAGAGCCATCACTGCAAATGCCGTCTGGTGAGCAAGCCATCCGTAGTTGCTCATCTTTAAATATTATTGGCACTTCCTTTGCCGTTAATCCGGTGTAAAACTCGAATGTCATCCTTGCTTCTAATTCGTAGTTTTTACCCCATTCCAGCGTCCTTGCTGATACCTCCTTGTAAACTCCCGTACAGACTTCACCAATAAGGGTGTTTAAATATGTTTTCTTTGTGTCTGTCCATTTTTTCCCTGACTTAGGCTTAGAAATAACTTTCCATGCCTCAGAGGCAGTTACTACACCGAGCCTGATAGACATCCATTCCTCGCTTCCTTGCTCTACTTTGGTTAAATCGATGCCTGTTTTGCTTAGAATGATGTCATTACTAATCATTTCCCTTCTGCCTTTTTCCTTAGCATGTCGATAATGGTATTGGCTTCAAATGCGGTTAATTGCTCTGGATGGGATATTTGATGGTTGAATTTTTTACTAATGAATGTGAAGAATGCGTCACTCCATTCGCCATTAACTTTAAGCATCAAGTCCGTGATAGCTTTTAGTTGATCCTCGCTTGCTGGCGTTATGTCCTTTGCTTTATTTGCTGGCACATCAAAATCATTGCCTTCGCCTGCCTCGGTGTTCACATAATCAATGGCTTGATCTAACCTTTCACGACGAGGCCAGTATTTGCTCGCTCTTTTCACAATTGTTTTACGAGCCATCTCATCCCACCATGTTTTCCATGGGCCATTTCTTGACTTGCTCGTAGCCTCAACAGCCTTTATCTCATCCAATCGCATCTCTTCCGTGAGATAGTCGCCACTTGCTGTTTTTACTGTGCAATAACCACCAATAACACTACCTCTATCACTGAATGCGTTATATTTGTGGGTTGGCGGGGTGTCTAGACCATTAGATTCATAAACGTCATTTTCATGGACTAACTTGCATTGACCCCATTCGATAGCTTGAGTGGCCTGAGCTAGGTGCATGAGACCCATATAGCTGATATCAAGGCAAACAAAACCCTTTCTTGGCACTAAATACGCCAACTTACTTGCTGGATTTAATGTAATCCCAATAGCCGCCACGTTAATAATGGCATTCTGAGCACTAGCGGGGTTTTCCATAGCCACTCTTGCTAGCTCGTCATTTCGTTGGAATGCCTGAATTGCAAACTGGCTTTCCTTAGCCCATGATATCGTTTGATCTGTTAGTGCGTTGCAAAATAATGACTCTTGTTGTTGCACAAACTCAATAATTGACGTGCTCACAATATCTCCTTGTCTATCCCAATCTGTATTGCTGTTCTAATTCCATCTAAAACCGCATCCAGTGCTTGGGGACTAATTTCAAATACAGGATTTAACTTCCTTGCTAAATCCATACATAACAGTTCTTCTGGCAGGCTATCCATAACCTCATCAACTGATATTTTCTCTTCATGAGAATTAACAAACGCTTGTTTTTCCATTTGGCGTTCGTACCAGTCGTTTCTGAGTCCGTAGGTATTCGTTAACATAAAGACTCCTTAGATAAACGCGCGCTCCTTGCGTGTGTTGATTTCATGCTGAATGAGGTTTGTGCGTTCCATAGACACTTTCATTTTCCATTGAAAAACTAAGTCGTCGATTTGCTCATTTGTCATTTCAGACTCTCGCAATAGTGCGAATATCTGATGTTTTGCGTGTTTCTGCTTTGCGTTCATGCTGTACTCCGTATGCCTTTTTTAATGTTTCGTTTGCTTCGCGCCATCCGTTCTCATCCTTGAGATAATGTGCAATTCCAGCTTGCGATTGAGCTAAACAAAGTTTGTATTTATCAATATTCATGCTTACCTCTGGATGTGCGAAATCTGCGCTAATCTTGCGATAGCGATAGGGTGGTTATCTGGTGTTGGTGCGGTGGGTTAAATTCCGAGGCGTTTTACTAACTCAACAGCCTTAAATAGACCACCTCGTTTAACGCTTCGCTTGTGCTGATATTTGTTTGTTGTTGGATAAAATAGAACCTTTCCTTTCTTTGTTTGAAAGTGAATAGTTCCACTTGAATCTCTGGTGTACGGAATATCTATATCCTTTAGTTGTTCCGTGTTATTTTTTAGTCGCTCCAATTTCCGCTCTTTTACCATTTCCTTGTATGCTCGAAAATCGTCTCCTACATCACCCATAATTAATTCCTTATGTGCTAGTAATTCATTGTCATATGAGGGATTTGTTTACTTGCGACTAGCTTAATAAATTCAGTTGCTAATTTTTCATCAAATCCGTTACTGACTAACGCCTGTAATGTTTCTTGGTTATACTTGCGACGATGCTCCTTATCAGCCTGACGTTTAGCTTCCTCCTGACGCTTACGTTCTTCTTCTGCTAATCGCGCTTGTTCTGCTTCCTGTGCTTTCTTGCGTTCGGCTTCGATAGCTAATTGTTTCTCACGTTCGGCTCGCTCCTGAGCTTCTTTAGCATCACGTTCAGCCTTTTCCTTAGCTTCTTTTGCTGCTTGCTCTGCACGTTGAATTGCTTCCTGCTTTTCACGCTCTGCACGTTCAGCGGCTTCTTTTGCTTCACGCTCACGCCGTGCTGCCGCTTCAATTTCTTGCTGTGCTTTGCGCTCAGCTTCAAGTCTTGCCTGTTCCGCAGCTTGTCGCTTCATTTCTTCTTCACGAGCAATGCGTTTGCGTTCTTCTTCAGCTTTGCGTAAATCAAACAGCTCGTTCATTTGCAGAGCTTCTTCATGATCAACTTCGATTTGCTTCTTAAGCGCTTCGGCTTCTTCGCGAGCTTTTTCTTGTGCTTCCCACTCTGTTAGTGGCTTGCGAATATCTGTGCTTAATGCATCTAGCTCGTCACGAAATATCTTACGACTAGCATCAACTTTTTTGGGTAACTCTTTTAACTTATCGACAACTGCTTTACCTTCCTTGTCGATATACGTTTTTGTTTGAGCAACTTTGTACGCCAGAGATGCAAAAGCCTTTCGGTTTTTAGCTACTGAGAAATCACTGTCGAGTTCTTTACGCTCTTCTTCTGCAAGAGACTTAATGTGCTCTAGCATCTGATTTACTTTTTCTGGTGCTGTAAATAAATCTAGCGCTGTTGCTTGTTCAATTACGACTAATTCATTTGCCATTTCCTATGTTCCTTATGTGCGTATTCCTCACTATTAATAGCGATATGAATGATTAAGTGGTGGGTTACTGCTGACCGAGGGCTTTTGCGATTGCCGCTCTGGCTTTATTCATCATATTTTCGTGTTTAACTGGAGCGCTTTCACCAGCGTCTATCTCATATCTCACCATTGCTGAAACTAGCTCTCTAAGGGATTCTAATAACTCTGGTGCTGCTGCGATTAGATGAGCATCTTCTTCTTTAATTTCAGTGAGAAAGGATGCTACAACGTTATGATTATCATCAATCAAAAGAGAGTTTTTAATTACTCCACCCCTTAAATACCACGGCGCTGGACTATGCTTAAATTCCATATCACCCCCTAGCCTTTAACATTGCATCTGCCATGCGGTAGGCTTCCTCAGAAATTTCATTCATAGAATAATCGCTAAATGCCTGCTCACCGAAATATGCAATCATTGGTTGCATAGCCTTAGCGGCTAGATAATCACGCAAACTCATGCCTGTGGTAGTGCCATGTAACTCTGTTGCTGGAACTGGAAAAGCCGCTCCACCTGTTTTATCTTCCATACTCCCTCCGTTATTAACTAAACACGATGCTATTTGGTTTCGCATTTCACGCCACAGAAAGGGCAGAATGAGAACGTAACAGGGAAATCCTGCTTTGTTAGGCGGGCTTTCGGCGTGCCGTCCTTTTTGATTTCTTGATAACTGGCGTTGTATTCAATGAAATAATTAACTGACATGATGCCACCAGACATAAATAATCCTGATTGTTTCCAGCCAGAAGACTGTAGGCTTGCACCTTCTGGTAGTTTCGCTTTAATGCGACTTTCCATGTCATCGCCTAATTTCGTAAAGCAATCACACATATCTCTATCTCCTATCTATTAATCAACTCACCACAGCCCACAGAATGGACTGTAATTAGTTAACTGTGCCTGCTTTTCTGATTCTCAAGCTCTCTTGCTATCATTGCAGTGGTGCGTATTGCCCATTTATCAATAATTACCCCGTTTTCCTTCACTAGAGCCATTTCCTCTGGTTTAACCATGCACTCCGCATCAAGTTTGCAGCCTTTGCATTTCTTGAACTGCCCACACCATTGGTTTGTGTCAATAGTCATGTTCATACGGATAATCCTGATATTGACTCATGTCATCGTCTGGATGTTCGTCGAATTCTTCGATATCGTCTTCCACATCTATCCCCTTACTGTGACTGAACTGTCACTCATAATCGGCTTGCGTAGCCGTTGTTGTTTGTGTGTGTCTATGCTCTTGCTGTCACTTCACCAGACTCTAATAATGTTCCTGACTTACGATATTTAGCTGAGTAAATACTAGAATTTGGCAAGCAACAGTTATCTCCACTTGGATAATGCTTTGTTGGTTTGAGAGAGAGAACAGGGCGTTCTTTCTTTTCAACGCCAAATATCGAATCCCAAATTTCTTCCACTGAGCGACTTCTCATAGCTATCTTTCGAGCCAAAAACTCACCTTGCTTTCTGCGTCTGCGAATTTTTGAGTTCTCTTTAAAAGTTATTGTTGCCATATTTGCCTCCTAAGTGATCTTTGGTGATTGGTGGTAGGTGCTGATCTCCTACTTGCAAGCCATGCCGAGGTAAACAGCTTTCGCCTCCCTCAATATCAGTTATTACGATCCAGTACCCGAAGGCATATGACGCTACTTAGCTGGTATCGCTCGCTTGCGGAAACTGTTAGCTTTTAAACCTGCCAATCAGCCTTAGCATTCACCAATCCCAAAAACCACTCAGTGGTTGCTCTGAAAATTTATTCTGAGCGTTCCTAATTGTAAAAGAGCGAACATCCTGTTTATCTATGGCTCCTTGCCTTCGATGTGATTAACTATACAAGCATTACTTTATTAAGACAAGTAAAACTTGTGTAAAAACTTGAGTTAATCTTTATTTAAACAATAAATGCTTGTTTTTGTTTGTGTTATTTTTTGTAAAAAATTTAAATTTTTTATTCTGTTGGCAGTTTTTGTGATTTGTGGGCATAAAAAATCCCTCATTAAAGAGGGATCTGTGATGTGGTAGGTGAGAGGTAGCTAGTTTTTACTTGATGTTATTTCTGCGAAATCCAGTAGTGCTTTCTGGCAATCGTTGGTCATATCAATTAAGGTGCTGTTTTTCTTTTTTGCTTCATTGCTCATGAACTTATCTATAAACTCATCCCCATTTGGCACATTATTTTCTTGCTGAAATTTATATAAAGAAGAGTAAGCGTTGCACTCAGATGCTTTCATGATTGTAGTTATCAATTTGAAGTCATCTTCATTAGTGATATCAATCTTATTAGTAGCATGGGCAGATATTGAAGAAACAGCAATTAGTAATAAAATTATATTTTTCATTTAGTTACTACCTGATAATTAAATAAATTTCTATCCATGAAATTTGTATTTTATAGATTGGCTAACTAAAACTTTGGCATGAATGTAGAGGCTATTGATACTATCTTCTTCTAAATACCAAGTTTCATATCTTGCGTTATCCGATATGACAGCCAGTCTCTTATATTGCTTTTGAAGCCTTTTTATATATAGCTGATTATCTAATACAAAGACATAAATTCCATCACCATCAAAAAAGTTAGTGGTGATATCTACGAATATTTGATCTCTGGGCTCAAATGTTCCAGCCATAGAGTCACCTTTAACAGTGATCATCTTGATTGTGGATGCAGATCTCCCACCAAACAGTCTTTTTGCTTCATCTGCTGAATACTCAATAGCCGTTATTGTCTCAATAAAATCATCAAGAACCATCACACCTGGCCCTGCACTAGCTTGGATATCCAGCATCTCCACCTTGTAGGTATTTTTATCTGAAACTTCAATATCTTGATTTATTTGAATACTACTGACTTTGTTTCTTTCATCAATATCAGTTATTCCGAATAACAACCAATTGGTATCAACTTCAAGTATTTCAGCAATTTTAATAACTCTGTTTTTTCTTGGCTCAGTACTGGTCTCCCACTGCTGTACTGATTGTGGTGACACTCCTACCAACTCAGCTAACTCAGCTTGGGTCATGTTTTTTGCAAGTCTAGCTTGCTTGATTCTTTCGCGCATAGTTTTCATTCGCTCAATATACAAGTTGTGCTTTTATTTTTCCAACAAGTAATACTTGCTTAAATAAAGCGTTTCTTGTATTCTTCTTGTTGTTAATCAGTTAAAGGAATATCTTTATGAATGCATTGGAAACAACAATTAAAAAAGCAGGTGGAATTCCAGCTTTAGCTAAGAAGCTAAAGATTAGCGATCAGGCCATTAGACAATGGGAGCAAAAAGGTCGCATTCCTCCTGCAAGATACGCTCAAATCAACGAACTATTCGGAATACCATTTGAGCATTTAGTAAAAGATAAAAATTAGTTTCACCCGCTCTTTAACATCGCTAGACCGCTCAGAGTAAATTCTCAGAGCAAACAATCCGCTCATATGGAATGAGCCACGGATCATTACTGCTGTTCTCTAACGAGAAGTAACCTAAGAAGGAATTTAACAAATGGAATTATCAAACGAACGCAAATTTCGAGAAATCGAATCAAAAATCATGAAAGGGATACTTGTTACTGGCGCTAGAGAAGTAGCGAAAAGAACGGGTATTCACGAATCACAAATATCTCGCTGGCAATCTCAACAATCTAAAACGCAATTAAGCTTCATACAACGTTGTGCAAGGCTTTTAGTTGCTATTGGGTATGAGACACCAGATGACACAGTGATATTGCAAGGTGATGAGGCTAGAGCATTAATTCAGATGCTTGAGCATATCAAAGCACCAAAAAGAAAAGCCCCAGCGGTAACTGAGGCTTCTCAACAAATGGACTTAATTTAACAACAACCCAATGAGGTAATTATGAATCAAATAACTACTTTAGTAAACAGTGGTGAATTAACCATGACTAGCTTAGAAATATCTGAACTAGTCGAATCAAGGCATGACAAGGTTAAACAATCAATCGAAAGACTGTCAGAAAGAGGGGTAATAACTTTACCCCCAATGGGGGAAAAGCCCACAGCAGGCAGACCGAGCACTTTTTACATTTTTTCAGGCGAAAAAGGAAAGCGCGATAGCATTATTGTTGTCGCTCAATTATCACCAGAGTTTACAGCGCGATTAGTTGATCGCTGGCAAGAGCTTGAATCTCAAAAATCCATCATCCCTCAAACGCTGCCAGAGGCTTTACGTCTAGCGGCAGACCTAGCAGAACAGAAACAAATCGTTGAGCAGAAATTAGCAATCGCAGCGCCTAAAGCTGAATTTGTTGATCGGTATGTTCAAGCAACTGGCTTACTGGGTTTTAGAGAGACAAGTAAATTACTAAAAGTAAAAGAGAACTTCTTTAGAGAGTTTCTACTTTCAAAACGAATTATGTACAAGTT
The DNA here is from genome assembly GCF_963885725.1 of Proteus sp. G4380. Classification (NCBI taxonomy): domain Bacteria; kingdom Pseudomonadati; phylum Pseudomonadota; class Gammaproteobacteria; order Enterobacterales; family Morganellaceae; genus Proteus; species Proteus sp. G4380. The sequence goes on along the minus strand of NZ_CAWPAV010000047.1, from coordinate 29,712 downwards.
GGCTGGAAAATTAACACCTTATTCAGAACACCTTGACGCAGGGCGTTTTGATGTAAAAACAGGTGAAAATCAAATCAACGGTCACGCATACACACAAGTTAAATTTACGCCTAAAGGAATTCAGTGGATCGCTGGGTTACTGGCTAGAGAGCAATTGGAGGCAGCATGAGTAACGTTGCATATGCTGATTTTGGTAATCAACGACGGCAAGAGAGGCCTACCGTGGCAGATCTTGATAATGGCTATACAAAACTAGCCAATGAACTTTACGAAGAATTAATTGGTGCAAACCTAACAAAGAATCAGGCAAAAGTTGCTCATGCTATTTGCAGGAAAACTTATGGGTTTAATAAAAAAACAGACCGCATATCAGACAGTCAGTTGGCAGAGTTAACTAGACTACCAAGGCAGAAAGTTAACAAGGCAAAAAATGAGCTTATCGCTATGAAAGTTATAGTGAAAGTTGGTATGGCGATAGGGCCTAATAAAAACCTAACTGAGTGGGATATTCCTGATTGTCACCAAAACGGTGACATTGTCACCAAAACAGTGACAAAAAGTGTCACCAAAAGCGTGACAGCGCTGTCACCAAAACAGGGACACACAAAAGAAACTATTACAAAAGAAAAGAAAGAAAGTAATACACCCCTTACCCCTCACGAGGTGAAAGGGGGAGAATCGGCAAAACCTACCAAGAGAAAATCAACTCCAATTAACTACGATGAATATCTCAATGCCTACAACGAGGAAGTTGGTGACAGACTGCCTCATGCTGTGGAAGCTAACGAGAAACGTAAAACACGGATCAGGAAGATAATCAAAAACCTTGCAACGTCAAATGTTGATGGTTGGCGAGCCTACGTTAGAGCCTTTGTCCGAATGGCTAAGCCATTTTATTTTGGTGACAACGATACAGGCTGGACGGCTGATATTGATTATCTGCTAAGAGAAACAACGCTGACAGGTGTTCGAGAAGGTAAATTTGCTGACAGGGGGTTTTAAGTGATCAATACGGAATTTGAAGCAAGTGTTATTGGCGGTTTGTTAATTTCAGGGTTAACACCTGATGCCTCGGATGTTTTGGCCACTTTAGAGCCTGAATCATTTTCAGTTAGGTTCTATCGAGAAGCCTACCAAGTTATTCAAAAACAAGCTAAGTCTCGCGGTGTCATCGATATGATGATGGTTGCTGAAGGAATGGGCAGTGAGCACCTAGCAAACATCATCCAAACAGCCAAGGATTGTCCGAGCGCAGCCAACCTAAAAGGCTATGCCAAGATGGTGACCGATAATCATAACCGTAGAGCTATGATCCAGTTAATGGATTCTGTGCGTGGTGTGATTGAAAACGGAACCATTGAGCAAGCCAGTGAGGCAATGGAAAGTTTTCTTGCTCAGGCATCTGATATGCATTCCTCAAAAGGTGATATTGCTCCCGTCCATGTTTCTTCGTTAATCGAAGATTACACCGAAGTTTTACAAGAACGTGTTAACAAAGGCGAGGAATCTGACACGCTAAAAACTGGGATCCGCGAATTAGATGAAATTATGGGGGGCATCAACCCTGTTGATTTAGTCATTATCGCCGCTAGACCAGGAATGGGTAAAACAGAAATTGCGCTGAAAATTACAGAGGGCGTTGCCTCTCAAAATGTTATCGGGTCTGACACCAAGAAAGGCGTTTTAATTTTCTCAATGGAAATGGACTCTCAGCAAATCGTAGAGCGTCAGATTGCAGGATCCGCAAACCTATCTGTTGGTGCATTGAGAAACCCATCTCGTATGAGTGACGAAGATTGGGGCAGGGTGTCAATGGGTGCAGGTAATTTACTTGGTCTGAATGTCTGGGTTGTCGATGCCAGCAAGTTAACCGTTGAACAAATCACCGCAATTTCAACACGACACAAGAAACGCCATCCTGAATTATCGTTAATCATGGTTGATTACTTAGGGTTAATCGAGAAGCCTCGTGCAGAGCGTAACGATTTGGCTATTGCTCATATTTCAGCAACGTTGAAAGGGTTGGCTAAAAATATCAGAACTCCTGTTATTTCACTAAGCCAGCTATCTCGTGATGTTGAAAGAAGACCTAATAAACGACCTACCAATGCGGATTTAAGAGACTCAGGAAGCGTAGAGCAAGATGCAGATAGCATCATCATGCTTTACCGTGATGCAGTTTATAACGAGAACTCCCCTGCAGCAGATTACGCAGAAATAATTGTGACAAAAAACCGATTCGGGAAACTGGGTACGGTTTATCAATTATTTAAAAACGGTCACTTTCTTGATACTGATCAGGCGCAGGCATCAAGCATCTGTCAACAAAGTAGCAGACCACAGCAACGCCGATTCCAAGGTGCCAACGTTTAACACGCAAGAGGATTTTTAGATGAAAGGAACAACTAGCGCTGTTTTGATGTGGATGTACGCATCAGAAGCAATGAGCCGAAAGTTAAAATATGTAAAAAGCGGTGGGGGAAGAGTTGATTACAATCGAACGTTACATAAAACATATCGCAGCGAACGAGTCTTGTATCGCCTAATGAAATTAGATGCAGATGTGTTTTTTAAATCGATTAAATCCATCCATCAGGAGACATCTAATGCAGGGAACTAATTGGGTTAAAGTGAGTGAGAGATTACCTGAACTGGACACGCCGGTATTTGCAGGTTGGTTTTGGAATGGCAAGTTTGTGTGGCATGTGTTCATGCGTTCAGATTCATGTTTTGAAGGTTGGATTTGGTCTCGTTCTTACAGCCATTTTATCAGCGATAACGATGAGTTTATTGAAGATGACGATTATCCAATAACTCACTGGATGCCACTCCCACCAATGTCAGAGGGTGAATGATGAGTAGAAAAAGATTTAAAAGCTGTCCAATGTGCGGCGGCGACAATGTTAAGCTATTTTACCCATGCCCTTTATCCGGTGGGCATTATATGAAGTGTTTGCAGTGCGGTCTAAAGATAGAGCGAGCATCTGCACATGAAACCATAGCAGCATGGAACAGGAGATCTAACAGTGAGTGAGCCAGTAGAAGTCATGGTCTATTACGTCAGCTTCAATACGAATAGCAGATTTTGGATGTTAAAAATAAATGTAGGCTGGATTGAGGAGCACTATAAATTCCCATGCAAACCAACTAAAAGACAAATCCGCAAAAAGAAAAAAGAATGGATCCAAGAAGCTAAATATTGGATAGAGGTATACGCAGAAATGCAAGGAGGTTAACTTGGAAAACTTCTGTCTACACGAATCAACGAAAAAGCTATTTGATAACAACGTAATTGAACTACTTAAGTCCCACCAAAAACTCAGCGTCACCATCAAGCCTTACAAACCAAAACGAAGCCTCTCTCAAAACTCATTAAGCCATGTTTGGTACAAAGAAATCAGCGACTATCTGATTAAGTCGGGTCGTGAGTTCTGTACTGAAGCGTGGGTGAAGGAAAGTTTAAAGGCCACTTACCTTGGATTTGAAGTAACTGAGTACACCGATGTGTTAACGGGTGAAAAAACGCAACGAGAGACACTTAGGCACACTTCAAAACTAGATAAAGGGGAAATGCATCACTTCTTACAGAGAGTTGAAGCATGGGCATCACAGTTCGGTTTAATACTAACTACTCCGGAAGATAGCGAGTATATGAAATTGAAAAGGAAACAGGAAGAATGAACCCAAAACTAAAGCTAATAGATGACTCAGTTGATTTTGTAATCATCGGTGAGAAGTCATTTAAAAGATGGTGTGTTGTTAAGAGAGCATTTAAATACCTATTTTTATCTGTCTTTGGTAAACAGGGCGCAGTTGATTATCTTGGCGTAATGTTTCGCCTCGGGTCTGTTCATACAGCGGAACGATTGAATGAGCTAACTGGATTTGATGCGACAAGGAAAATCAAATGAACTGCATGTCATGCAATAGACCGCTAACAGATGAAGAAATTTACGTGTGTAGCAAGTGTGCTGATGAATACGCTCATTTGGAAGTGATGGATAAAATCAAAGGAGAGGGAGATGGCGAACTTACGCAAAGAAGCTCGGGGTCGTGAATGCCAAATTAGAATACCGGGAGTGTGTAACGGTAATTCTGAAACTGTCGTCTTAGCTCATTATCGAATGTCTGGCATTTGCGGTACTGGAATAAAGCCTAATGATATTTTTGGCGCGTGGGCATGTAGTGCTTGTCACGATGAATCTGATAGGCGCACTCACTACGTCGATGCTGAATACGCAAAGCAATGTCATTTAGAAGGCGTTATTCGTACTCAGGATATTCTAATCAAGGAGGGTAAGATTAAGGTATGAATGAGTATCACTTAAAACTACCGTGGCCACCGAGCAATAATACGTATTGGCGACACTGTAGAGGACGGCATTATATCTCATCCAAAGGCACCAGCTACCGAAAGCAAGTAACAGATTACATCAAGCAACATAACCTAGACGTCAAAACCACTTCCCGCATCAAAATAGTCATCACAGCAAATCCCCCAGATAAACGACAAAGAGACCTCGATAACTTGCCTAAAGCCGTTTTCGATTCGTTAACTCATGCCGAATTTTGGGTAGATGATAGCCAAATTGATGATATGCGGATCCGTCGAGGTGAAAAGGTTACTCATGGCTCATTAGATATCAAGGTATGGGAGATAGATGATGTTCACTGACTTAATCGCAGCTATTGAAGAGTGCCGATACCGAGCAGAGACAGAGGCGACAGGAAATAAGCCTAAGCGTTACTTATCTATAGTTCAGAAAAAGCATGGCTTCATGGAAGTTGTAGAAACGGGGTGGGCTAGAAGAGCAAACCTACCGATCATGTATTCAGTAGGTTGCGATAGATATCACACAGTATTACCGGAGGCGAGATGAGGGAATGTGATCCGTTCAATCTACTGTCTCTTTATTCAAGTAAAAATGAATTAAGGCGGATTTGGGGTTCTAATCGAAAAAACGCATTAGGCAGTAAGCGAGTCTGGGTTCGCTACATGCTAATGACGTGGGGAAAGGAGTACGGTGGCAATGACTACCCTCATTCTGGGTCAGATAGTGTCATTGGACGATTAATGATTAGGACGGAATGGAGCGAAACAGAAGGGGAGAGAATAATAAAAGTTGTAAAAGACTTGTATAAAATGGGATATCAAGGAGAGGAGTTATTCAAAAAGTCACATGAGATATTAAATCCTAAAAATAAAATAAGCGACCTCATTGCTCTCGCCAAAGAATCAGATGATGCCGCTTTTGTAGAAAATGTAATAACGAAGACATTTGCTAAAAACAATCCGATTCGTCATGTAGCTATTAAACGATATTGTGAGCGCAAATACCCGCAAAAGATGGCGCGTGAATTGAGTTATCAAACTAAAATCAGCATACAGCAAGCGGTGAGGAGGATCGGCTGGGCGGAAAGCATTCTTGAAGAGGAGATGTTTTACGCAATGAAACATGAATTAGAAAGGGAGTTATGTCTGATTTCATAAATATTTAAAATATATATTGCAAATGCGAATTTTATGTGTATAGTTTGTGATATGCTCGGGCAGTAAAACAAAGAGCACTGAAAGCCTGATAGAGATATCGGGCTTTTTTGTATCTGAAATCCGAACAGTGCCCCTCATAACCTCTACGTAGAACGGAGAAATCTGGTTTGCGATACGTTTGGGGCTTTCTATTTTAATTCCCCCGAATTCGAGGGAATAAGTTATTGATATTTATCCAGAGTGCTTATTTGCATTGTGGTAATCCAACTCTCCGGAATTTCCGGATAGTTCACATATTCGGTTATTCCGAACAACTCATTCAGAAGATCGCTTAGGCGGTCTTTTTTCGTATATGCCGACCACAGAATCAATCACAACACCTCACGTTCACACAAGAGCTGTGAGTCGGCTCCTATTAACTAATCAGGACTACATATATGCAAGAGCCGTTAACAGGCACAGCAACCGCCTCGTTAGCGGGTGTCTCTATTGTAGGTCTCTATTCAGGTATGGACGCAGGCGTTGTAATCGGTGCGTTCGCAGGGGCGGTGATATTTGTATTGTCTGCTCATGATATCCGTCTGTTAAAACGATGGGCGTATTTCACAGTTGCATTTGCGATTGGGATATTAGGCGCTGATTTCATGTCGTCACTACTGAGTGGCATTATCGGAGATAGAGAAGTCGATCGCTCTGTTGGTGCTATGTTCTCATCGGCTGGTTTGGTTGGCGTATTGGTAACAATATCTAAACCCGGTGCTCTCACAGACAGTATCAACAACGTTATTAACAACCTGATAGATAAATTCAGAGGAGGTGGAAGATGACCATCTCAATGTTTTGGATTTACGTCAATTTTTTCTCATGCTTATTCGCTGTTATTCGCCTTGTTAACTATGAGCGTAACGGCGCTAAATACAAATTCTTTCCGTCACTTATAGCATGGGTTCTCATTGTTATGCTGGGTTCTATCCCACTACGCATATTAACGAATGACTACGCCCATGCAGATCCATTTGAAGTCGGAATCAATATCACGCTATGCGCACTAATAATTCTTAGCCGTGGGAATGTAATGCAAATATTTAGAGGGGTTAGTAAAAATGACACTCGGTGAGAAACAACGAAAATTCACTCGCATGATTGCGGACTTAATTATCTTTGCTTATGACAACGGCTATGAGCTGACGTTTTCAGAAGCATACCGAACGCCTGAGCAAGCACAGTTAAATGCCAAATCAGGTGCTGGTATTAAAAACAGCTTACACACACAACGCCTAGCTGTGGATTTCAACCTATTTAAAGACGGTAAATATCTAACAGCATCAAGTGATCATAAATTGCTTGGCGAATACTGGGAATCTATCGGCGGTACGTGGGGCGGTCGTTTCAATGACGGTAATCACTACTCGTTAGAGCACAATGGCGTTAAGTGATATGAACACGCTAACTAAGGTATTAGCTGGGCTACTGGCAATATCTGCATTCTGGCTTTGGTGGGTAATAGATGATTACGACAAATTAAGCAAAGATTACAACACAGCAACCACTCAATTATCACAACAAGTCGAAATCAACAAAGACTATCAAGCCCGTATCACTCGTTTAAATCAACTCGATATTAAATACTCACAGGAGTTAGCCAGTGCAAAGAATGAAATCAACACTCTTCGTGATGCTGTTAACTCTGGTTCTAAGCGGGTGTACGCCAAAGCTGAGTGTCCAGCAGCCACCAAGAATTCAACCGAAAGCGGAAGCGATGAAACCACCGCACGACTTAACAAAGCAGTTGAACAAGATTATCTACGTCTCAGAGAAATGATAGTTGAGAACGAACAGCAAACTTTGTATTTGCAGAATTATATTAAAACGGAGTGTTTACGATGAATGAGCAGGTTTCAAGGGCGCTTACTGATTTATTGGAAAAAGCATCAAATGGCATTGATTCAACAGTTGCATTTAGTCAAGCCAATTTGCCAGAGGTAATTCATCAATTACTGACGTGGAAAATGACAATGGGAGTTATCTGGTCTGTTGTTGGTGTAGCTCTTATTGCACTGGCGATTTTTATGCCTATATGGGCTAAGAAAGCTAAATCTAACGGTGCTATATGGACTTATCATGCAGGAGAAATAAATTATAACATTAACTCAGTTATGTATGATTTATTCAGGGCGATATTACCAGTACCAATTCTGTTTCTTGGTGTCGTTATTTTCATAGGCGGTTTTTCTATGTGGTTAAAGATACTTTTAGCTCCAAAGCTATATCTAATCGAATACACAGCTTCACTAATTAAGTGACAAAACGACAAATACGGGAAATTGAACAACAACGAGCCTCGCAATAGCGGGGCTTTTTAATGGAGAAATATCATGGCAGTAGAAGGTTCAGATAATCCAGTTAAATTCCGTGAAGAATTGGATAAAAGCATTCCCAAAGAATAACCCCGACAAGGTAACAGGAGGTGATCCTTCTTGCTGACGGGTAAGCCGTAAGTGACCAAAGTAACGTAGTGATACGTGATGATGGTTGCGATTAACTTCACACAGGAACATCAAATGACAGAAATTACAGCACAGAATCAAATGCGCTTAGAGCTATTACGGTTAGTTGGCAATGATACCGCAGCGGCTCAGGCAGCTATCGAGTTCGTAAAAGACGATGCACTCAAGTTTGAGTTATTCAAAGATGCATATAAGCAGTGCCAGACTGAAAGTGAGTTTGTATCACGAGCACAGAAAGCTGCGCGAGAAGCTCAAGAAGCACTAGACCTATTCACATAGGAGTTAACAGTGATATATCCATGGCCCGTATTTTCGGACGGTGAAAAATTAGTATCCGGCCAAAAAATTACCTCTATTAAAAATAGAATCCTGAGTAATGACGTTTATATCGAATTGCTTAATGTGCATGAATTGGTTTACGTCACATTTGAATTTCTTAAGCGCACACAATTACAGGTTGGTTGGTTTTATTTTAGAGATGAATCTGGTCAAGATTTCGCAATTCCAGAAAGTGAATTCTTGGCTAAGTTCAAGCCTGTTGCGGGTGGTAATGGCGCCAAAGGAGATAAGGGCGATAAGGGCGATAAAGGTGATTCTGGTAAAGATGGCGTTAATGGTAAAAACGGAGTTGATGGCGTGGGTATCAAAACTATCACTGCGTCACAGGAAGGCGGTGTTGTTACTTTAAACATTGAAATGACCGACGGAACACAACAAACGCCTAGCTTCACATTACCATCAGCTTAGTTAATTACACAGCTCATTTACGAGTGGGCTGGATAATTGATTAAAGGGGGATATGTGAAATTACATAAAAAAATAAAAGTCCCCATATACGGACTTAACATTCATATCTGCGCTACTGAGGATGTTGCAGGCGGTATCTATGGTTCGGACATACATACCCCATCAAATATGGGGCAGGTTGTTCAGATTGAAAATACAAAAACTGGCGAGATGATAATCCTCATTAGCTTTAAAGATGTCGATTGTTTTAATGCCGACACTATATCTCATGAGTCAGTGCATGCCGCATGGAAGGTGTTAGAAATAGTTGGTATTAAAGTAGACTATGAAAATCATGAGGCGTTGGCGTATCTAACTGGTTGGATTAGTAATGAGATAAATAAGTTTTATTACAAAATTAGTGCTAATGATTAGGTGGATATATGGCAGCACCAAAAGGAAATAGATTCTGGGAGGCTAGAAGTAGTCACGGAAGAAAACCCATATTCGAGTCTCCTGATGATTTATGGAACGCTTGTTGCGAATACTTCGAGTGGGTCGAAGAGAATCCACTGCATGAAACTAAGGCGTTTGCATTCCAAGGGGCAGTGACTAAAGAGACATTGCCTAAAATGCGAGCTATGACGCTATCAGGGCTTTGTTTGTTCTTGGATATACATGAGGACACATGGCGACTGTATCGAGACAGAGAAGATTTTATCGAGGTCACTACGCGAGCTGAGAAAGTTATCTACGATCAGAAATTCTCAGGCGCAGCCGCTGACTTGCTGAATGCAAATATTATTGCTCGTGATTTAGGTCTCAAAGACAAACAAGAGGTCGAGGATGTAACTCCAGATAAGGGAGACCGTGACAAGCGACGCTCTCGAATTAAGGAGTTATTCAACCGTGGAAAATCTGGATCAGATACTTGATAACCTGAGCGACGACGAACAATACGAATTGCTTGAGTTATTGGAAGAAGAGGAAGAGTACAGGAAAACGCACCGCTTATTTGAATACTCTCCCTATGACAAGCAAAGAGAATTTATTGAGGCAGGTGGTAATTATTTCGAGCGTTGCTTTATGGCTGGTAACCAATTGGGTAAGTCATATACAGGTGGTGCCGAGGTTGCATTTCACTTAACCGGAAGATATCCAGGCACTAAAGGTTACCCTGAAGATGGCGCTTGGAAAGGAGAGTGGAAAGGTAAGCGGTTTCTTGAGCCTAATGTGTGGTGGGTTGGCGGTGAAACCAACGAAACAGTAACCAAAACAACTCAGCGTATCTTGTGTGGGCGTGTGGAGGAAACGGGTGAAATAGGTTATGGCTCAATTCCAAAAGAGGATGTTATTAGCTGGAAGAAATCACCGTTTTACCCAAATCTTGTAGATCACATACTTATCCGACACCGCAATGCTGAAGGCGTGGAAGATGGGATGTCAATCTGCTACTTCAAACCTTACTCGCAAGGGCGCGCTAGATGGCAGGGTGACACAATACATGGTGTGTGGTTCGACGAGGAACCGCCATATTCCATTTACGCTGAAGGGCTCACTCGCACCAACAAATACGGTCAGTTTTCAATTCTAACATTCACCCCTTTAATGGGGATGTCTACGGTAGTAGAAAAGTTTCTCAAGAACCCATCTAAAGCTCAGAAAGTAGTCAACATGACTATCTATGATGCTGATCACTACACCGAAGAAGAAAAAGAGCGAATTGTCGCTTCATATCCAGAGCATGAAAGAGAGGCTCGTGCTCGCGGTATTCCAACAATGGGTAGTGGTCGAATTTACCAAATACCTGAAGAGTCTATTAAGTGCCAGCCTTTCGAATGTCCTGAACATTTTTACGTTATCGATGGTCAGGATTTCGGCTGGAATCACCCACAGGCTCATATCCAGTTGTGGTGGGATAAAGATGAGGATGTCTTTTATCTCGCTAGAGTGTGGAAGAAATCGGAAAACACAGCAGTTCAAGCGTGGGGGGCTGTTAAGTCATGGGCTAATAAAGTTCCTGTGGCATGGCCTCATGATGGTCATCAGCACGAGAAAGGCGGTGGTGAGCAGCTAAAAACTCAGTATGCGGATGCTGGCTTCTTAATGCTGAAGGAGCACGCAACATTTGCAGAGGGTGGCAACTCAGTTGAGTCAGGCATTAATGAGTTACGTGATCTGATGCTTGATAACCGATTCCGTGTATTTAATACCTGCGAGCCATTCTTTGAAGAGTTCAGGCTATATCACCGTGATGAAAACGGGAAGATAGTCAAAACAAACGACGACGTGCTTGATGCTGTTCGCTACGCCTACATGATGAGGCGCTTCGCTAAGCAGTTGCGTGATATCAAAAAGCCTAAAGAAAAGAGAATTCCCGCCCCAATTAGACCTATTAGGAGATAGAGATGGTCGATAGAAACGAGCGGCTTGAGAAAATACTTCGCAAATTCGACCTCGATTACTCTGCATCTGAAAATGCCAGAACGGAGGCGAGAAGCGATTTATTCTTTAGTCGCGTTAGTCAGTGGGACGACTGGCTGGAAAATTATGTCACATTGCAGTATCGCGGACAATTCGATGTCGTGCGCCCTATGGTGCGTAAGCTCGTCGCTGAGATGCGCAAGAATCCTATTGAGGTTCATTATCGACCGAAGGATAACGCGCCAGCCGATGCCGCCGATATTCTTATGGGTATGTATCGAACTGACATGCGAAACAATAGCTCAAAGATTGCCGTTAACGTGGCAGTTAGAGAGCAAATCGAATGTGGTTACGGTGCTTGGCGTTTAGTTACTGAGTATGAGGACGATAACCCAACCAGTAATAATCAGATTATCCGACGAGTTCCAATGCATGAGTCTTGCACTCACGTTATCTGGGATTGTAATGCTAAGGCAATGGATAAGTCTGACGCTAAGAATTGCACCATCATTCACGCAATGAATATTAATGGATGGGAAGAATTCGCAGAACAATACGGGTTAGATCCTAGCATTCAACCATCATTCCAATCACCGAACAATGACTTACTTTTCACTTGGTCGAATGGAAAGACAATTCATGTTGCTGAGTATTACGAAGTTGAGGAAAAGAAAGAATTAGTATTTGTCTATCGTGACCCGCTAACCAATGATCTCCAAACGTACCCAGCAAAAGAAGCGAAAGAAAAGATTGATGAACTGGCTGATGCTGGTTATGAAAAAGTAGGCGAGCGTAAAGTTAAAAAGCGCAGAGTCTATAAGTCAATCATCACTAGCACTGGTATTTTGAAAGATAGAATGCCGATAGCTGGCGAGCATATTCCAATCGTTCCCGTGTATGGTGAGTGGTCATTCTTTGATGATAACGAGCTATACGAAGGCGTGGTTAGGTTATCAAAGGATGCTCAACGACTACGCAACTTTATCTTATCCAAGTCTGCTGACACGGCCGCTAAATCGCCTAAGAAAAAGCCGTTTTTCTATCCTGAGCAGATAGCAGGGTATGAACACATGTTTAGCGGTGAGGACGATTACCCTTACTATCTACTCAACCGTACTGATGAAAATAATAATGACCTACCTCCTTCACCCGTTGCTTATATGGAGAATGCCGAGGTTTCACAGGCTGATGCATTACTACTAGAAGTGGCAACGGAGGCGGCTAAATCAACTGCTCGTGTCGGTGTCGATACTGAGGCAGCTAATGGTCAAGTGGCGTTCGATACCGTTAATCAGCTCAATAGTCGCATCGACCTAGAAACATACGTGTTTCAGGACAACTTAGCTATCGCAATGCGCCGTGATGGTGAAATTTACGCATCAATCGCGGCTGAGATATACGACACCAACCGAACAGTAACAACAACTGCTGAAGATGGAGGTGAGAATCAGATTGAGCTAATGCAAGAAGAATTAGACTTCCGCAAAGGTGAAATGATTGTTCGCAATGATATCCGAGGCAAGTACGAAACATTCACTGATGTAGGGCCATCTTTCCAATCACAAAAAGATGCTGCTAGGGCTGAGATAGGCGAGCTTATCACCAAGTTTCCAGTGGAGCATCCAATGTGGAATGTCATGATGCTGACATATGCAAATATGATGGAAGGTAAAGGGGTCGAATACATCAGAGATTACGCCAACAAGGAATTGATTGTTAATGGCTTGAAGAAACCAGAGACCGAGGAAGAACAACAATGGTTGATGGAAGCTCAGCAAGCAGCACAAAGCAATCAAGATCCAATGATGGTAGCAGCACAAGCCGAGCAGAAGAAAGCAGAAGCCGAACTGGTTAACGCACAGAATCGCATGGCTGAAACACAAATCAAAGCATTTACCGCTCAGAATAATGCGCTTGAATCACAGGCAAACACTACATTGACCTTAGCTAAGGCTGAGGACTTGAAGCAAGGTGCAGTGATGCAAGCAATTAAACTTCTGAACGAGGTTGCACAACAGCAACAACAAAATATTCCTACCGACAATAACGTCGAGAACAATCCTCAATCCATGTAAGAGAGTTAAATATCATGAGTACAACCACCGAAATTCAGAATAACTCTGAAGAATTAAACCTGTCCGACGATCAGGCGGCGGCATCCGTAGAAAGTCAGTCTGCTGAAAATGCCAACTCAGCAGCAGGACAGGAGGAAGGCTTCGAGATTGTCCTGAAAGACGATGAGAAACCACAGGAAGGAAAACCAAGCAATAATGCTATCCAAGCAGCGAAACGCATAGCTCGTAAGCGTCAGCGAGAAATTGAGCAACAGATAGCAGCAATTGAAAATGGCGAACTTCCTGAAAACTTGCGGGTAAATCCTGAGCTACCAGAAATGCCTAAACTGGATGATTTTTTATCTGATGAGGCACTTAGTAAATATGACTATGACACGCATAAGGCTAACGCTGCGTTTCAGGCTGAGTTGCTGAAATGGCAAAACAAGGCTTTAGATGCAAGAAGTAAAGCTGTGGCGGATCAGGGTCGTAAAACTCAGGAATACACACAGCAAGGTCAACAAATCGCTAATGCAATCAAGGCTCATTATGATGCGGCTGAGAAGTTAAACTTGCCTGACTATCAGGAAAAGGAAGATTCAGCGTTGCAAGTGTTACCTCAAGGTGTTTATGAGGGTATCGCGCAGAACTTTCCCGAAAAATCAGCCGCTATCATTTACTACCTAGGTGCAAACCCTGAAAAAGCACAAGATCTATTTAGCAAAAATCCAGTTCAAGTCACTATCGAACTCACTCGATTAGCTGATCGTTTAACTCTCAAGCCTCGCGGTACACAACGTTCATCTGCACCACCCGCTGACGAGCCTATTAGCGGTGATGTTACGGCGGCAAATGTCGCGGCATTACAAAAGCAAATGGATGATGCAGCAAGTAAAGGTGATGTTCAAAAGTACCGCGCAATCAAGGCTAAATTACAAGGAATAAAATAATGGCTTTAAATGAAGGTCAAATCATCACCTATATGGTGGATGAAGTAGTAAACACTATCGAAAATAACTGTCCAATGGCTCAGCGTGTAGGTAAATACACACCTCCAGCCGGTGATATGCAACGTTCACAAAACACTATCTGGATGCCAGTAGAGCAAGAAGCGCCAACGCAGAAAGGGTGGGATTTAACAGATAAAGAAACTGGCATCTTGGAATTGTCTGTTAAATGTAACATGGGCGTTCCTGATAACGATTTCTTCGGTTTACGTGCTGATGATGTTCGTGATGAAACGTCGTTACGTCGTCGTATTCGTGCATCAGGACTTAAGCTGGCAAATAACGTCGAAACATCCATTGCTAAACAGGCGGCAGAAACTGCCTCACTGGTTATTGCTGATGCAGGTGATTTATCTAATGGAGCAGATTCTTGGGGTTTTGTATCTCAGGCTGAATCTCTTATCTTCTCTCGTGAGTTAAACCGCAATGAAGGATTGAGTTACTTCTTTAACCCTGATGATTATCTCAAAGCTGGTTATAACTTGGTGGGTAAGGATTTATATGGACGAATTCAAGAGGAAGCGTATAAATCAGGAACCATTCAAAAGCAAGTTGCAGGTTTTGAAGATGTTCTTCGCTCACCTAAGCTTCCAACTCTAACCGCTGGAACAGCAACTGGTGTTACTGTTGATGGCGCGCAGAAGTTTAAACCTGAAGCATGGAAGGAGGATGTTGACGGCAACCGTGAGAACGTTGATAACCGCACAGCAGTAGTTAAAGTTAGTGACGGTTCAGCATTTAAACGCGGTGATAAGATCAGTTTTGCTGGTGTTAAGTTCATCTCGCAAATGGCGAAAGACTTACTGACTCAGGATGCAACATTTGCTGTTGTTGGTGTTGAAGGTAACAACATTACCATTATGCCTAAGCCGATTGCGCTTGATGATGCAGATTTAAAACCAGAACAACGCGCATATGCTAACGTGAATACATCTCTTGCAAATGGCGCTGCGATTAATGTTCTTAACGTGAAAACGTCTAAGACAAACATCTTCTGGGCTGATGATTCAATCACTCTGCTATCCCAACCTATCCCACTTAACCATGCGCTGTTTAGTGGCATGAAGACAGAGGCATTTAACATTCCTTCTGTTGGTTTAAATGGCGTTGTTGCATATCAGGGTGATATCTCAACACTGGAAGGCAAATGCCGTATTGCCGTTTGGTATTCTGCATGTACCAAACGACCTGAAGCAGTTGGTGTTGGGCTGACAGGTCAAAAATAAACCCTCGTTGTTATTCGGGAGCTTCGGCTCCCTTTTTTTATTGGAGATGACAATGAAAACGATGCTTTATAAAGCTAATGGTGATGTGAAAGTTTGGGGTATGAACCTTCAGATTGTCACTGTTAACGATGATGAAATTGAAGATTATCTAAATGATGGTTGGCATAAAAACCCAAATGATACACAGGAACTGCCAGAACCAGAAAAGAAACCCGCTACCAAGAAAAAGGCGGTGAAAGATGCAGATCACAACGAAGGGTGAGTTAGTTGTAGCGGCGTTACGTAAATTAGGCGTTGCTTCCGATGCTACATTAACCGATATCGAGCCTCAGTCATTAGAAGATGGCGTAGTTGATTTAGAATCAATGATGTACGAATGGTTTGAAGATGGTGCAGGAATTCATACTGGCTATAAGTTCGCTGATGAAGACACTCCTATCGATCAAGGTGATGAACACGGGTTAAACAAGCAAGCCATCAACGCAGTTATCTACAACCTAGCTACTCGTATCGCTCCCGATTATCAAATTGCGCCGCTTGATAAGGTTATTACAACTGCTAGATACGGCAAAGAAAGACTTATGCGAAGCTGTGCGTTAAAGAGAGCTAAAAATGCCAGATCTCATCATCCAGATGGTTTCCCTATTGGCTCAGGTAATCGATTATTAACGATGACTGGTCAGCGATACTTCCACAGGAGAAAACCAAATGCCAAGGATCCAGATACCTCTTGCTAGAGGTTTGCGAAAAGACCCGCACACAGCAGATTACATTGACGGTCTTCCGGTTAATATGTTGGCCACACCGAAAGAAGTATTGAATGCGTCCGGTTATTTGCGTTCGTTCCCTGCATTAGAAAAGCGTCATAGTGTTGATGGTGTGTCTCGTGGTGTCCAGTACAACACGAAAAACAACACGGTCTATCGCGTGTGTGGTAATAAGCTTTATCGTGGACAGAATGCTATTGCTGACATTCAAGGTAAAGACAGGGTTACCATGGCGCACTCGGGTTACAGTCAAGCAGTGGCGTCAGGCGGTAAGTTAAAACTCTATCGCTATGACGGTGAGGTTAAAGAATTATCTAACTGGCCTGAAGAAGAGGTAATTACCGAAGGCTATAAACGTGACGTTAAAAAATGGACTCACAAAGAAGGTAATGATGATTTTGTACCACTCACAAAGAATGATCTGGATGGGTTCTTAACGTTAAAAATCACGCCTAAAACTTCTGATGGTAAAACCGGTAATGAGATGCTTATCACTGAGCAAATGGTAGGCGTTAAATTATCTCAGCAGGAAGAAGATGATAAGCCTTATCTTACTGATGTTCTTGTAGAAGGTGTTAAGCGTGCAGGTGGTAAAATTACAGTCACGTATAAAATGAACCTTGCTAAATCTAGCGAGCAAACAGCCAAAGACGTTACTGAATTTATAATGACACAAGAGGTACTAGAGGTAGTCGAAAAATACCCTCAATACGAATTAGGTGACGTTGTTGATGTTGCTCGTAACCGAGGGCGTTATATTTGGTTACAGAAAGGAGGTGAAAGGTTCGGAGTTACTGACTTAGAAGATGAGTCTAAACCTGATCGCTATCGTCCATTTTACACCGCTGAATCTCAACCTGACGGCATCATTGCTATCGATTCTTGGCGTGATATGGTGCTTTGCTTTGGTTCTTCAACTATCGAATACTTCACAATTACCGGTTCAACGAGTGCGTCACAAGTAATATATGCGTCACAACCATCTTATTTTGTTCAGATGGGTATTGCTGGTCGTGATGCTAAGTGTAAGTTTGGAGAATCATTCGCATTCATCAGTAACCCTGCAAACGGCGCGCCTTCTATTTATATTCTTGGTGCTGGAACGGCTAGCCAAATTTCCACAGCAAGTGTTGATAAGATCATTCGTAGCTATACGTCAGACGAGTTATCACATGCGGTTCTTGAGTCTATTCGATTTGATGGTCATGAGTTACTCATTGTTCACTTACAGCGTCACACGCTTTGCTTTGACGCAGCAGGCAGTCAGCAATATCCGCAGTGGTGCATTCTAAAGTCTGGACTGTATGAAGAAACCTATCGTGCAATTGATTTTATGTACGAAGGTAATCAGATCACTGTTGCGGATAAAGCCGAGGGGATTGTTGGTAATCTTGCTTTCAATAAATCATCTCAGTATGACAAGCAAGTAGAGCATATTTTATACACGCCTATGGCTAAAGCCGATAACGCAAGGGTGTTCGATTTAGAGCTTGAGGCATCAACGGGTGTCGCTCAAATTGCTGATCGTTTATTTTTGTCGGCAACGGCTGATGGCATTAACTTTGGTCGAGAGCAAATGATTGAACAGAACTCACCATTCCAATATGACCGACGTGTTTTGTGGCGCCGAGTAGGAAGAGTGAGAAAGAACATAGGGTTTAAAGTTCGCGTTATCACTAAGTCACCTGTAACGCTGAGTGATCTGTCTATGAGGGTTGAATAATGGCAAATGAAAACCTTTCTACCCCCATAGAAATTCAAGCCTCTTATATTGTTCCAAATATCCTACCTGATAACTTTAGCGAAGCCTATCGACGTATAGTGTTGAGTGGTGCTGATGATATGGCAAAGGTAGCTGGTCGTGCAAATGAGGCTGGCGCTGAGGCTTTTGATGCTCAAAAGAGGAATGATGAGCAAGATGTTGTTCTTGAAGATCATGAGGAAAGACTTGGTGAAGCCGAACAAACAATTGTTGAGCATGGTATTCAGCTAGCAAATCATGAAGAGAGAATCACAAAAACGGAAGAGGATTTATCTAAGTTAGAGGCAAGGGTCCTTAACGTTGAGCAAGACATTGATGGGCTGAAAATAAAGATACAAGACCTTGATGGAAGAATATCTGAAATTAAAGTTGATTACGTTTCTCTCAGCAAAACAGAAAAACAAAAGCTTTTATCGCCCATCGATGTTTCAACATCCTACTCAGTAAACGGAACTAAAGTTGTTGGCTCTCGTGTTACTGGCTTTACATCAGCAACGGGTACGGCATTTAAAGGCTCGTTTAATGCTAACCAATCCTACTCATTCAGCGCCGATTACACACGGTCAGAAATACAAACTTTGGCTAATGGATTAGTAGAGGCAAGGCAACGAATCAAGGCGCTAGAAGATGCACTTCGCTCACACGGATTAATAGACTAATGGAAATTAAAATTATTGATAACCCCATTCGGCTATCTGAGTTTTTAAATGATAAGTCGAACACGGGGAATATCGTTGATAGCAATGATCAGTATTTCATTAAACCTGATGCGCTTTACTTAGGTATTTATGAAGGAATTCTGTTGGTTGGTGTTTTCGAGGTACGTAATTTTTGGCATACAGTTGTTGAGTGTCACGCCATATTTGATGCTGGATTCCGTGGTAAATACGCCTTTGATGCGCACAAATTATTCTGCAAGTGGTTGCTGGAAAATAGTCAATTCACTAACTCAGTAACTATGGTTCCTGATACCACAAAATACGGTCGCGTTATTGTGAAAATGCTTGGTGCTACACGTGTCGGTCATTTAGATGATGCGTACATCAGTAATGGTAAACCGGTAGGTGTCACCATTTATCAACTAAAACGCGAACAGTACGAGGAGTTATTTAAATGCTGATTATTTCAGAGAAATTCAGAAATTCACTGCTACCCATGCATGGATATATGAAAGGGGGCGGTGATGGTGGTGCGGGCGCTCAAGCTGATGCGACTCGTGAAGCCACAGCGTTACAGCGTGAAATATGGCAGACAACCATGAATAACTTGGCGCCTCTTACACCTATGGCGCAACAGTACATTGGACAAATGCAAAACCTGTCAACATTAGAAGGGCAAGGAAACGCACTAAACCAATACTACAATTCTCAACAGTTTAATGATTTAGCAAACCAAGCCAGATACCAGCAATTATCCAGTGCAGAAGCTACCGGTGGGTTAGGCTCAACAGCAACAAGCAATCAACTTGCATCTATCGCTCCTACGCTTGGTCAAGGTTGGTTGGCTGACCAAATGAACAACTATCAGAATCTGGCGAATATTGGTCTAGGCGCATTGCAAGGGCAGGCAAACGTAGGTCAGAGTTACGCCAATAATACAGGGCAGTTACTACAACAGAATGCAGCTGCTCAAGCGGCCATGGCTAACCGTCCTTCATCTATGCAACAAGGAATTATGGGTGGATTAGGTGGTGCTACTGCCGGCATGGCTATTGGTGGTCCATGGGGCGCTGCAATAGGTGGTGGTCTTGGTGTTCTTGGTTCATTATTTTAAGGTGATGATATGGCTACATGGAACCAGCAGGGATCAGGGGGATTTCTTGGCGGTATTGGTTTAAATAATACTAATGCCCCCAAAGCAAGTGACGCAAACGCAACTCTTGCTATGATCCGAGAAAATAATGACCTACAACGGTCTGGAGCTAATAATATCGGGTTGCAGTTAGCTCAAGGGCTTGGTGGGCTTGGTGAAATGTACAAGCAACAGCAAGCTCAGGAGAGAGATAAGGAATTCCAATCTTTGTGGGGTAAGGCGTACGCGTCTGGAGATAGAGACGCTATGAGGCAGTTGATGGCCATATATCCAGATCAGGCTGAGAAAATAACCTCAGGTATGCAGGGAATATCAGAGGATGTCAGGGAATCTTTAGGAAACATAGCATCTGGCTACCGGATGGCTATTAATAGTGGTAATGCTACTGATTACATCCGTAAAAACGCTGATGAGTTAAGACGATTAGGTATTGACCCTCAGCAGGCTCTGGCAATGGCAAATGAAAACCCCAAAGGGGCTATAGAGTTAGCTGACCATATCGGCATGTCTGCATTAGGCCCTGATAAGTATTTTGATATTCAGGATAAAATCGAAGGTCGTTCTATTGATAGAGATAAGCTTTCCGAGACAGTGCGTAGTAATCAAGCCAGTGAAGCGTTGACACGAGAAGGTCATCAAATACAAATTAGAGGGCAGAATATCTCCGCTCAAAACTCTATTAGGTCAGCTAACTCTTCAGGAAGTAAGCCTGCATCTGTGCAAGAGTACGAGTACATGGTATCTCTTACCCCTGAAAAACGTAAGCAGTTTTTAGCGTTAAAAGGTAGGGGAGAGAGTGAATTACAACAGGCTCAGTTATCCAATGGGCAAACTGTAATGATTGATCCTAAAGCTCAAGGTGCAGGAGACTCTAAATATTACAAGGGGTTCGACGCTAACGGTAATGTAGTAACCATTCCTGTCAATGCTTTATCATCTGTTTCCGATCCTTCTGGCAATGCGGGTAAAAACTTAATGAATGACGATTTATCCATGTTAGCCAATGCTACAGATGAACAATTGAATGCAATAACAGGAATTACAGGCGGTACTGGCTCTAACCCTCTAACAGCTGATATTGGAACGAGGACATTAAACAAGGACGCTAGACCTTTATATAATTCGGCTCAAAGAATACAAGGATACATGCAAAACCAAGGTATTGGTGCAGCAAGAGCTATGGGTGCTAGCGGTATTAATACTGTTGATGAAGCTAAAATGTATTTCCAATCTATGCCTCAGCTTGATTTTTCAACACCACAGGCATTAAGAAACTCTATCAAGATTATTAATAAATACACGCAAGATTACAACGCAAGAAATAATGCTAACCTAGGCGCACCGTCAAATAAGCAAGCAACACAGCAACCGGCTAGCAGTAATCAAAGCGGATATTCTTCATTATGGGGTGATTAATGGCCAAACCATGGAAAGAGGTGATCGCATCACCTCAGTACCAGTCACTATCTAGCGAACAAAAAGCAGAAGCGCAAGAGCAATATTTTAATGATGTGGTCGCTCCTAATGTTGGTAATGATATAGATAATGCAAAGCAACAGTTTTATAAGGCATATCCGCCTCCTCAACCTCAGCAAGAACAAGAAACCCAACCAGCACAGCCAGAAAATAGTTATATCTCCGGCATGAAGCAAACCAATCAGAATCTTTCTCAAGGTTTACAGAAATCGTCTGATGATGCTAAAGGGTTCCGTGAAAATGTGATAGATGCTTTTACTGGTGAAAGCAAAATGACTCCTGAAGTTCAAGGACTAGAGGGGATCATGTCTTCGCCAGAAATGAATGCATTTAATACTGATGCAATGAAAGCGGCTTGGGTACAAATGTTCGGCAACGACAACGACTTTGTAAAGGTGATAGGTAATATGGGGGGTAAGGTATCTCAAGATGAAAAGGGGAACCTGTTAGTTGACTTACCATCTGGCCGATATGCATTAAATAAGCCTGGTCTATCAGCTGAAGATATCATGCCGTTTATCGCGAACGCGGCCGCATTCACTCCAGCGGGTAGAGCATCAACTGTACTAGGCGCTACCGCAAAATCAGCAGGAACAGACTTGGCCCTACAATCATCAGTAAACATGGCTGGCGGGGGTGATATTAACCCGCTACAAACAGCATTATCAGCAGGGCTTGGAGGTGGGTTTAAAGCAGCAGAGAAACTTGTTAATAGTGGCTATCGAGTAGCAACTGGTAAGCCAACTCAAGAGGCATCTGAGCTGTCAGAATTCGCTAAGCAGAATAATGTTCCTTTATACACAACTGACGTTGTACCTCCACAATCAAAAACTGGAAGGTTAGCTCAAGGGGCTGCTGAGAATATTCCTTTTGCTGGTACGGCAGGTTTACGTTCAAATCAACAAGAGGCGAGGAGTAAACTTGTTCGTGATTTCGCAGACAGGTTTGGCGAGTACGATCCTAGCCAAGTTGTTGAGAGTTTAAAGCGAAAAACATCAACAATAAAACAGGCGGCTGGCGAAAGGTTAGAGTCAATCCAGAATGCGTTATCTGGTGTGCCTATCACACCTAACCGAGCAATAAATCAGATTGATAGCGAAATATCTAAATTATCTAAACTTGGTGAGGTTGCTGACACACAGACCATCTCAAAATTGCAGTCTTACAGGAATGAGCTTGCATCTGGTAACGTTGATATTTCTCAATTACGAGATTTAAGGACTCAATTTAGACAAGACGTTAAGGGTGAGAGAATAGCTATGCCTAATCGCTCTGACGCTGCGATAAATAGAGTTTATAAAGCCATGTCTGATGATGCTAGTGATGCAATATCAACAAACTTAGGCGCTGATACTTTACGTAAATATAACCAAGCCAATGCTATCTATGCAGATGAAGCAAATAAAATATTAAATACTCGATTGAAGAACATCTTAACCAAAGGTGATTTAACGCCAGAGGTAGTTAATAATATTTTATTTAGCAAAAACAGATCTGAAATTAGGAGTTTATATAACTCAGTTGACACCCGAGGTCGTGCTCAAATGAGGAATGCCATTATTGGTAAAGCAATTGAGAAAGCTGGTGATTCTCCAGATCAGTTCTTGAGGCAACTAAATATCATGTCAAACCAAACAGGGATAGCATTTAGAGGTCAAGATGCTATTTATATAAATGGCTTGAAGAAGTATTTAGAAGCAACAAAACAAGCCGCAAAAGCTGGTGTCACAACGCCTACTGGTCAGCAAGCAATTCCTTTCATACTTGGTTTAGGTGCAGCCATAAAACCATCAACTGCAATTGGCGCTGGAACTTATGGCGCACTAGCTCGCATCTATGAAAGTAAACCAGTTAGAGAGGCTGTAATGAGACTAGCAGGAACTCCAGCAGGAACAAGTAAGTTCGAAAAGGCAGTCTCTACAATATCACAAAGTTTAAGTGCTGGTTCGCAGGCTGAATTACGAGACTGATCGCTTCATATATCTATTCATTACAATATAATATAAATAATAAATTTTATTTACGTTGGGATTGTGATGAATAGAAGGCAATTAATATCTAAATTATTTACAGGAACTTTAACCTCTTTGTTTGGGGTTAAAGCGTTCGGTTATTTAAAGGAAAAAGAAATGATTCCAAATATTGTCGTCAGCATGCCGTCACAATTATTTACTCTCGCTAGGAAGTTCCAAGCGGCGAGCAACGGTAAGATTTTTATTGGTAAAATAGATACTGATCCAACACTGCCTGAAAATCAAATTCAGGTTTATGTTGAGAAAGAAAATGGTGGCTTACTTAAAGCCACTCAACCAATCTCCATAAATCAAGCTGGTTTTCCTGTTTACAATGGACAAATCGCTAAATTTGTGACAGTTGAAGGTCACAGCATGGCAGTGTATGACAGTTACGGTGTGCAACAATTCTATTACCCAAATGTATTGAAGTATGACCCAGACCAGTTTGAGAAAAGATTCCTTGATGAGTTATCATCGGAAAATGGAGCTGAAATGATTGGTGCAAAGCCATCAGGAACAGTACAAGACAATCTGAGCAGGTTAAATGAAAAGTTTTTATTAGGATTATCTTCTATCCCTAAAATTAACATACCTACATCGATAGCTTCCAATCCATCAATTAATACTAGTGAGCTTATTTTAGGGAAAAATAACTCACTTAATGAATTTGTTGAGTTGATTGTCAAGGTAAACAAATCAGATGATATTGATGTTTATATACATGGAGATTTGGCGTCAAAAGTTAATACATCACAAGCAGCAACTCATGTTGTGTACGGCGGGTGCGACAACCTAGATCGTAGTGGTTATATAAATATTCCATCAGGCGCTGATATTATTAATCAGTCTGATGATAAGTTGCACGTCAGGTTAGATATTAGCTCGTTAACAAAAGATTACTTAGCGTTTAGTTATAGAAATCAACCTAACTCAACCTCAACGCAAAAAATATTAAAAATCATTGTAAAGCAGTCTGGATCAGTGATCGCTAGAACGCAATTTGATTTTATTGGTAGTAGTGATGATTGGAAGCCATCTGGAACATCAACTAAAAATATCAACTTTAACAATGAATTCGCTCAGCGATTACAAATTGATAGAAATGTTTCAAGATTAAAATCATCAGGAATACTCAAAATTTCCCCAGATGGTGCAGATAGATACAAAGGGGATAATTTTGGACTTAAATTTGCCTATAATGTTATTCGACCATCATTTATGGCTAATATTAAGGAGATTCAAGTAACTGCGGGAGAATATAAAGAAGGTGGAATATCGCAGGCTTTCCTTATTAATTCACCAACAAGAATTATTTCTATTGGAGGATATGCGGATATTTATCTTGGTCAATATCCATCCACGGATAGTTGGGTGCAAATACAATCATCGCCAAGATATACCTTTAGCGCCCCTTACGATTGGAAAACCAATCCTGATCTTGGGGTTCAGAATGGAACTAAACAGCCTTACCTTGGGGTAGAGGTGCCTATCTGGAAAACTAAATCAATGAGAAGTTACAAGCTTAAGCAAGTTGGATCTAAGTCACTTGTGTTAAGTACTGATTTTAGCTACTGGTATGATTGGGAAAATAAAACCATTTATTGGTCATTTGGTAAGGAGAACGATACCGCTTATATCTTTATCTCTGAATCTGATTATGGGCTAAATATTGAGTCTAGCGTTGTCTGCTCGATGCATGGGGTTCGTTTTTATGGGTGCAAGGATAATCCTGTACGTGCTAATTCTGGAACTTACCTGCCATTTAAGAGAGGTGGTGGATTGCTATCATTACACAACTGCGAAGTTCATGGTAGTTACACTGGTAATGGGTTCGCTACCAGCAATATCGATTCCGAGTTAATTAACTGTAAATCATTCAGTGTGAATAATGACGGTTTTAACGCTCATAGCGCTGGAATTATGAATATTGTTGGCGGAGGCGCGTATCATTCAGGTGACGATGGGGTATCGCCACATGAAGACTGTGTTTTATATATGAAAGATGTTGACTTGCATTACTCATACGCAGGAAACGCAACGATAGCATTTGGCGCTAGATCCTATGGGTATCGACTATCATCAATTGCAGCTAACGAATTATCATCTAAACCCTACTCAGGTACATTATCCTGCATTTCTGGTCAAGGCAGGAATGCGACAGCTTTTTTTGATGAGTGTTATACTGATGCTAGAGGGGTTGCTCCTAGTGAATATTATGCTCAAAGCCAAGAGCAAGGAAAGATAGCAACATTAAACATCAGTCGCAGAAGAAGAGCTTCTGATATCGAAAATAGTGTCATTGGTGGTGACGATACCAGTATAAACATTTCTTAATAACAGCGCCCAAGAGGGCGCTATTTTCTTTAAGACACAAAACTTTTCCTATCAATCTTCTTAACAACAAGAGAGAATACTAAACTAGAAAATAATACTATAATAGTTATAGTTGGGATCATGATTATAGCGCTCATATTTTGGTACGGCAGGAGCTTTTTGATTACAGCTAATATAAACGCGTGTATGCCAAATATAGCTAATGAATTTGACGATATTAAAGAAATAATTCTATTTTGTTTCTCAAATCCTATCTTCATTAACAAAATAAATGCCGTTATCGACAAAAGGAAAACAAGTGGTGAGGTGTAAGAGTAGAAATCGAACTGCTTATTCAATCCCATGTTAAATGATAGGGAGTTCAGGTAGAAAATAGATAGAGTTGCAAGAACAATAATTAAAATAAGTGATGTTACACTCATGCTAATAATTTTTATTTTGCTTAGTGCGCCACCAATCACAGCATAGAAGAACAAGTAGAAAAATTGCCCATCTATCATTAGGAATAAACTCACATCTAAACCAGTTGTAAATTTAATGAGGTTTGCCGTTTCTGGATTTGCAATTATGAAAATAAAGAATAGAGATAAAATTAACCCTTTATTACTTACAACTCTACAACTGATTATGTATGAGATTGCATAGATCACTATTAATGGGTAAAAGAACCATAAGTGATAAAATGACGGTGATGAGAAGAAATTAAACTCATCATATGATGAGTTTGGAAACACTTTTTTTGTAGTTAGGTAAAAAATGAGAGCTATAAGGCTGTAAAATAGTAACGAGAAAATTAACCTTAGAAAATTTTTTGCTTTTGGTTTTTTATCTGAAAAGAAAAAATATCCAGAAATCATAAAAAATAAAGGAACACACATTCTTGAGAATGAATCAAACAGGTTTGCCACTTCCCAGTTTAATGTAGATATTTTCCCATAATTGTTTATATAAAATGAAGACGTATGTAGTACTATTACTAGTACACAGGCAATAGCTCTGATGTAATCTATCCAAATAATTCTATTTTTCATATAAGTCCCAACGGAATTTCTTGATTTGGTGATCATAAATTATTTATTGATATTTTCAATTATTACTCAACCTTCAAATACTGCACCGATTTTCCATCTGGCAGTTTCTTACTTCTCTCACGATAAAACGCTAATCGTTCATTAAAGTACGCTCTCAAATGTGCTGGTTGTTGTCGTTCAACTTCGGACGCAACAACTGGCATATTGAGGCGTTCTTTATATGCGACACCGCTTGCAGCTAAATCGACGTTGATTTTATCTTTTTCTTCTTGAGTTAGGTTTGCGAGGTTCATAATGGATCCGGTTAGTTTTTGGAGAGTATAGCAAGGTGGGGGAATTAATGGGACGGATTTGGGACAAGCAACATGAAGTAGCATAAGACAACTTCAAGTAACTTTAGGTAAGGTGGGACGTGTGAACGCTTGGTGAGACTGTATTTAGTTGATATTAAAGCATAATTCTACGCTCTTCTAAGCCGTAGGTCACAGGTTCGAATCCTGTAGGGCGTACCATTCTCAAGTATTTCAACGTCTACAACAGTCCATAAAACCCTTATAAAATCAGCTATTACAAGAATTCCTAGTATTTCAAGGTCTAGTTACGTCTATTGAAATCTACATATATGTGGGGGCATAATTGGGGGCATTACCCCGTTCAATGAAAATTGGTGCCCCCAGATGAAGCTAACAGCCAGACAAGTAGAGACTTCCAAGCCAAAAGAGAAAGCTTATAAACTTTCTGACGGAGGGGGCATGTATTTAGAAGTTGCTCCGAATGGTTCTAAGTATTGGCGTATGAAATATAGATATGCTGGTAAAGAGAAAAGGCTGGCTTTCGGTGTATACCCATCAATATCACTCGCACAAGCTAGGGCGAAGAGAGAAGAAGCCAAGCGCATATTAGCGTTAGGTGATGATCCATCTTTAGTTAAGAAAGCAGAAAAGAGAGAGAAAGAATCTCAAGTAAATAATAGCTTTGAAAAAATTACGCTTGAATGGCATGACTATAAAAAGCCGAATTGGTCAAAAGGTTATGCGGATGATTTACTAGAAGCCTTCCAGAAAGATATCTTTCCTTATATTGGTAAAGTTAGCATTACGGAAATTAAACCGTTAGATATGTTAGAAGTGCTTCGGAAGTTAGAAAAACGCGGCGTGTTGGATAAGCTTAAAAAGATAAGGCAGGCATGTAACCAAGTATTCCGCTATGCAATTGTGACAGGACGGGCTGAGTATAATCCCGCATCAGAATTAGCCGGCGCACTGTCTACTCCAAAAGCTAAGCATTTTCCTCACTTAAATGTGAATGAGTTACCTGAGTTTTTACAGGCACTATCTGTATGTAGTGGAAGTAAGATCACTCAGATTGCGACAAAGCTATTAATGATAACAGGTGTTCGTACTATTGAGCTTAGAGCTGCTGAATGGTCAGAAATTGATTTTGATAAAGCTATTTGGGAAATTCCAAAAGAACGTATGAAAATGCGTCGCCCTCACATGGTGCCATTATCTACACAGGCCTTAGAATTATTCAAAGAAATACAAACCATAACAGGAAAGTTTAAGTATATCTTTCATGGTAGGAATGATGCTTCTAAACCAATGAGTGAAGCGGCCATAAATCAGGTTATCAAGCGTATTGGTTATGATGGTAGAGCCACAGGTCACGGATTCAGACATACAATGAGCACCATCCTACACGAACAAGGCTATAACACTGCATGGATTGAGACTCAACTTGCACACGTTGATAAAAACTCTATTCGTGGAACGTATAACCATGCTCAGTATATTGATGGCCGTAGAGAAATGCTTCAATGGTACGCTGATTATATGGATACTTTAGAGAACGGGGATAATGTTGTGCACGGTAACTTTAAACGTGCTTAACCCACCAGCAGGCACATACAGACCAGACTATTAAAGGTCTGGTTTTTTTGTGCCTAAAATAATCATGACTGGACAAATAGACAGTAATTATAGACTGTAGTAGACTTGCATAGACTATAAAGAATAAAGCTATGCCTAGGCTGATCTCCGAAAACTAGTACACCTCTACTAGCCGGCATAGCTCCTATCAAAAGAGGGCGTGAGGTAGCAAAATGGATAATAATTATAATTCTTTTACGATGCTAAAGAGTATGGTTTCTGATAAATCGAAGAAAGAAATGCTACTTGAAATATTACCATCTGTGAGTAAAACTGAAATTGACTATTTTTTACTCAATGGATTCATTAAATTTGTTGAAGATGATCATATTGATATTACTGACCTATTTTTTAAGATAATTGAATTTGCAGAAGTAGAAATCAGACAGTCAGGTAATCAGAATCTTTGTTTGATGATTGATGAATTAAAAAAACTTGCTGAATTATCAAGAAATGATCAGCATAAATTATTTGAATTAGCTAATTATTTTAAAGAATTATCATCAAAATATAATGATGCTGGGTTGATTTATAAGACCTTTGATGATGATTTTATTGATGAAGGTAGTAGATATTTTTTATTAGTGATTAATAAATATTTTATTAAAGAGATTCCGCCGTCTGATGAAGTATTAATTTCATTCTTAAAAAAGAAACCGATTACTGGATATGAAGATTATTACTCTCGTCTAGAACAATCTACAATCGATATGGTTAATCTACTAGGGCTACCAGTTAATGTATTCAAGCCAATAGTTTATCAAATAGTTTTGCATTTAAAAAACAAAGAACACCTTTTAGCCAAAGAGTTAGCTAAACTATGCTTTTATCATACGTTGTCGCTTGAGCATGCCTATAAGATAGGAAAAAGTGCCCCTAAAAGACTTGGATCAAAGGGGGGGAGAAGAGAGCATTTAAGAAAGACCTATTGCTTAAAAGAAGCGGAGCTTAAATGGGGGGAGAATCCATCACTCTCATTAGAGGAAATGAGTTTATTAGTACACGATAAATGCAAATCATTGTATAACGATTCTCCCAAAGCGAAAACGATTAAAGATTGGTTAAGAAATTCTAGTTTCAGACCAAAATAAACCGCTTAAGGTATACCGTAACCGCTTTAGGTATACCTTAAGCGGTTTATATCAATATTAT
>NZ_CAWPAV010000046.1:0-7306 GCF_963885725.1 Proteus sp. G4380 | reverse complement strand
CCACCGAGTAACATACTGACAACGGCAACGGAACAAATAAGGGAAAGGAAAAGAATGAAAAATGAGCTACTGATCATAGTGACCTCCTAATTTATTGCTATTTTTAAATAAAAAAACCTCACTAAATACACGTTATTAATTGATTACTCTCTATACTAGATGATTTATAAATAAAGTCAAACTAACCTATTATTTTATAATGCTATTTTTGGTGAAAATTCTTTATTTTATGCAAAGAAGTGCAAAATTGTGATCAAAGAGACTCAGGAGGGGCTAGCCCCTCTGATGTTCTACGCAGAATGCGGTAGAGAAATATTAGGAAGAGGAGGAAGCCCAAAAGCGGCTCTTGCCCGATCGCAAGCTTCATTTTTTACGCCATTAGCCCAAGATTGTTCAAACTCACGGCAAGGGGATGGTCTCTGTTCATAAATTGCACAACTCACGCATTCACCAACTTCACCAATCAATTTTTCACAGCGTGGTTGTTTCTCATTAGTTCCTTTCATACATGATAGAAAAGGGGTTAAGGGTTCGGTAAATTCGTCAGGAACAACACCACCACCACTTTTCATTTCAGCCCAATAGAAAGAGACTCTAAAATAGGCGCAACATGCACCACAATGCATACAGGGATTATCCTGCATATAAATAAAATCGTTAGAATGTTTGCTCATACCAGATACCGTTTTATCTGACCTTAAAGTAATATAAGAAGTTTTTGAAAATCGTTTTCACTTAAGAGAAGCAACAAAGAAAGAAAGAGAAACAATGCCTCTCTTAGCTAGCTATTATGCGCTGAATGAAAATATTTTTTCAAGAGCAATATTTGCTTTTTGTAGTCAAATTTCTACTAATGCAGTGCATAATATGGGATGTGGTAATTTATTGAATGATATAACTTAATCTTGCTATGAATTACTGGTTAGTACTTAATAATAGCAATCAATTATTTTGATTGTTTTTTGTTCGACTGATACGAGGCTCTACAAAACAAAAAACCTCATTTCGAAATGAGGTTTTGAAAATTTTCATTTATTTTATCAGCAGCTATTTTTTATTCTTTAAAATGGCCCCTTAAAAATAAATAGCGCACCCGCACCAATTAAAATAAAACCGATAAAGTGGTTAAGTGTGAAACTTTCACCTAAATAAGTCACCGAAAAAACAGCAAAAATGGTTAGTGTGATGACTTCTTGAATGGTTTTTAATTCGGCTGCGCTGTAATAGTTGTGGCCGATACGGTTTGCAGGAACTGCAAAACAGTATTCAACAAAAGCGATTAACCAACTGAGTAAGATCACTATAATTAACGGCTTGTTACCGTACTTTAAATGGCCATACCAAGCAAAAGTCATAAAGATATTGGAAATTATCAGCAGAATAATGGGGGTAAATTTATACAACATATTTGTCATACCACCAGAGGTTTTAAAGGGTGAAAGTAGCAAAAAATCAGCGATGAGATTACTGCAAAACGCTTTGTTTGGCTATTGACATCAAGTAAAAAAAGTCTATTTTTTTGCTTCTATTGCTAAAAATAGAACTTCAGAGGATCAAAAAAAATTGACTTAAATCGAGAAAAAACACTAAACCTGATTTTTTGTATATTATCCTCTCAGTAGATAAATATAACGATTACTAAGATTATTATTAAAACACCTTTTTTTATAAAAAATACTAATAAAATAGATAGATTTAAAGACTTATTAATTATAGTTTTACTTCTTATTAAGATTTATTTTCTACACTTAATGCGACATATCCTAAATTTGTGTTTTCGCACTAATAGATGTGGTGTTAATTCTTTAATACCTTATATTTGACAGTCAAATTTAGTAAAAAATTTATTATTGGGAGCCAACGTGAAGATAGGTACGCTTTTAATTTCTTACAGTTTACTCACAATGAGTTTGATCTCTTTTTCCTCCTTTGCTCAAGTAAATCACGATCCCCTGACCAAATGTTATGAGTTGTCAACAGATGCAAGCCAAACAACCATTAAATCTTGTCTATTAGATGAACTGAGATTATCTGAAGAGCAGTTGAATGTTATCTATAATAAAAGCAAAGGCGACCTTGAAGATAGTGACTCTATCGCGGCTAAAAGTGCTATTGATGCATTAGTCAGTTCACAAGAGCAGTTTATTCTTTTTAGAAGTAGTGAATGCCAACGTCAATCTGCTTTAATGATGGGGGGCAATGGTGCTGATGAAGTACTGCTGGCTTGTGAAATAAAATTAAATCAATGGCGAGCTAAATTATTACTCACTAATTAAGCCATAAATACAAAACACCTGTATAAAAGGTGTTTTGTATTTGGGTCAATCCGTTGACCATGACGTTAAGTTATTTGGTTATCGTTTTTATATTGTTTCGTTTAAACTAACAATCTTCAATAATAAGATAAGCGGCATGAACAGGGCCATGAACTCCCCATACTTTGATTAATTCAATATCAGCCGTTGAGCTTGCACCACCAATTAAATTGATACATGAAGGCATTCTGATCCCATCTTGTGCCATTTTGTGTAAACGCTCTGCAAGTTGAGCCACTCGCGGTAAAATGTCACTTTTGCGTAAAATAACAATCGAGGTTTCAGGTAACAGGCTGACAGAACGCCCTTTTTCCGGAGAAGAAAACAGCACAATCCCGCCAGATTCTGTTAATCCCGCTTCTGCAAAGACAATCCCTATTTGAGAGCGCTCAGCATGAATAATATTTTCATGACCGAGTTTAGGATCCCAAATATAAGTTTCATATTTTTCACTAATAGCTTGTGTTACACCAAGTGCATTTAAGCGCTCATCACCACTTATTATCACTGAGCCTTGACAATCATAGCTTTCACAAAGCGCTATTAAGCTATTTATCACTTGTTCTGGTTTAGTGATAACGCATCTTACTTGCTGGGTTTGTGCAAAATCAGTAAATTCTTTGCATAATTCATCTTGGGTTAAATTTGTTAAGCGTGTTTTAGCTAAATTATTAATAGGGGGATCTTGTGGTTTTGGCGTATGCGTCACCTCACGTCCTAATTTTTGAGCAATAGTTTGCAGAAACTCAGCACGATTTTGTTCGTTTAACATATTATTTTTTTCCTTCTGCTTTGTGGCGCTTAAACCAACTACGGAAACTATAACCATCGGGTTTTGGGAGATCACGTGATGCCATCCAATCATTGAGTACACTAATCTTGATTGGAGTTGAGCCATTTTTGATCATCAAGCCCGCCATCTTAGCCCCTACATTCATGCCAACTTTCCAAAGCGTGGGGTGCGCATTAATGTAATTAAACATACCGGTTACACGACGCTCAGCTTTTGGTGTTAAACCACTTTCCGCCATGACTCGACGATGTTTAAGGATCAATTGTGCTAAAGGGATTTTGACCGGACAGACCACATTACATGCATTGCATAATGAGCAGGCATAAGGTAAGTCATGAAAATCTTTATAGCCTCCTAAGAGTGGCGAAATAACCGCACCGATAGGGCCGGGATAAATAGAGCCATAAGCATGACCACCGATATTACGATAAGCAGGACAGGTATTTAGACAGGCTCCACAACGGATACAGCGTAGAATATCTTTAAATTGTGAGCCTAAAATTTCAGAGCGACCATTATCGACAATCACTAAATGAAACTCTTCAGGGCCATCAACATTACCCGCTTCACGAGGTCCAGTTACCCAAGTGTTATAACTGGTTAGGCGTGAGCCAACCGCACTACGACATAACATCGTGATCAGTGGATCGACTTCTTCAAAAGTAGGCGCAACACGTTCCATTCCCATAACGGCAATATGGGTTTTAGGTAATGTGGTCGTCATCCGTGCATTACCTTCGTTAGTTACTAAACAGACTGAGCCTGTTTCTGCAACCGCAAAGTTACAACCAGTGACTCCAATATCAGCAGAAAGAAAATCTTGTCGAATACGTTGCCTGATAAAAAGGGTCATATCTTCTGGGGTTTCACTACCTTGATAACCTAATTTTTCATTTAGCACTTTACGTATTTGGTAGCGATCTTTATGGATCGCCGGTACAACAATATGAGAAGGGGGATCGTTATCCAGTTGCAGAATATATTCACCAAGGTCGGTTTCGATAATCTCAATACCTTCATTTTGTAAGGCTTTGTTCATACCGATTTCTTCGGTTACCATCGATTTTGATTTAACGATTTTCTTGGCATTTTTCTGTTTGGCAACGTTACAAATATAGCGTGTCGCATCTTCTGCCGTTTTGGCAAAATAGACATGACCGCCGTTTTCAGTCACTTTTTCTGATAATTGATAAAGATAAGGGTCTAAGTTTTCAAGAACATGGTTACGGATTTGTTCTGCGCGATCACGCCATGCTTCCCAATCACCTAACTCTTTTACCATTATTTGGCGATTGGCTCCAATGCGCTCTTGTGCCATAACAACGGCGTTACGCATAATGGTATCATTCATTTCATGCGCTAAGCGTGGTCTAAAATCGATATTACTGGTTTTAATAGACATTGCAGCCCCCTTATTGACTCATTAAAACTTGTGCAATATGCAGCACTTTGACAGAACGCTTTTCACGACTTAAACGGCCTTGAATATTAATTAAACAACTGGTATCTGCACCAATGACGTAATCAGGGCTGACTTCCATGATATGTTTTACTTTTTCAGTGACCATTTCACCGGAAATTTCTGACATTTTTACTGAGAAGGTGCCGCCAAAACCACAACAAGTTTCTGAATTGGCGAAAGGTAACATTTCGAGTCCTTCAACATGTTTTAATAAGGTTAAAGGTTCACTAACAACCCCTAACTTTCGCGTTAAACTACAAGAGGGGTGATAAACCGCTTTACCCGCAAGGCGGGCGCCAACGTCAACCACACCTAAGGTGTTGACGATAAAGCTGGTAAGATCAATTAAACGATCGGCCACACCTTGGGCTCGAAGCGCCCATTGAGGCTCATCGGCAAGATAGCTGGGATAGCCTTTAATCGCATAAGTGCAAGAGCCTGCGGGGGAAATAATCGGATAATCATTAACTTCTAATGTCTCAATTAATGATTTCATTGCGGGTTTTGCATCATTAACATAACCGCTATTAAGTGCTGGCTGACCACAGCAACCCTGGCGCTCTTGAAATAATACTTCGCAACCTAATTTTTCGAGCAATAATACGGTATCTCGTGCCGAATCTGCTTTTAGCACATCACCAAGACAGGTTGCATAAAAATTAACTTTCATTCACCGAACTCCAAAACATCGCTCAGATGTTGTCATTTTTATTTAAGATAAAATTCTTATTGGTTATTTTTCTTTATTCTCGTTATGTCAAAGCGATAGGTGATAGCCAAGATAAGCCATCACTTATCTTGTATAGTTAATTCATTAAGTGATAAATAATGCCGATTTTGGCACCTAGGATGATGATATAGGCAATACAATATTTTAATGTTTCTCGCATAATGGCACTGCTTTGCCCATCCATTTTGGTCGCCGAAACGGCGATCGCGATGCTTTGTGGTGAAATCATCTTACCGCCAGTCGCCCCAGAGGTATTAGCCGCTGCGAGAATAAAGGGATCAACATGGAGTTTTGCCGCTGCACTGGTTTGAAGCTTGCCAAATAGTACGTTAGAGTTTGTATCGCTTCCGGTTACAAACGTTCCTAGTGCACCAATGACAGGGGCAATAAAGATAAATCCAGCGCCAGTAAAGTTAACTAATGTTTCCGCAATGCTACCAATCATGCCACTGAAATCCATTACCGTTGCCATCGCAACAATAGCCATAATGGCAATAATAGAGTTCTTTAATTGAATTGTGGTTTTTACTAATACAGAAAAGAGTGTTGAAAGGCTTGCACCTTGAATAGTGCCACCAACAAAACTCGCTAAAATAATCAATACCCCAGGCGTACTTAACCAAGCAATAGTTTGATATTCAGTTTGAGTATCACTTAATACAAAAGGAATTTTAGTTGCAATAGTTCCTACTGCGGTTTGGATTGTAGGGAATAGCGGAGAGCAGGCTAAGATAAAAATAAAAGTAAACAGATAGATAGAGCTAGCGACTAATAGCTCTTTAGCTGAGTGTTTTGTTGGCTGTTTACTTTTATCATGGCCTGTTTTCATGCGTTTAGCCAAGAAAATAACCACAATCAGACTGACTAGACTTCCTGCAAAGGCAGGTAATTCCGCACCTAAATTAGCTGCGACAATATATTGAGGGATTAAGGTGCTGATCCCACACATTAAAGTAATAAAGCCGACACCTTTAATGGCTTTAATACCACCACCAGCAATAGCAACAATGACAAAAGGTAATAGAATATTGAATAAACCAAGTTGGATAATAATGGTTTTACTTAACACCAATACATCAAGGCCGGTATTTTGTGCCAAAATAGACACTGGAATACCAACGGCACCAAATGCGGTAGGTACCGTATTTGCGACTAGTGAAGCGACAGCTGCTTTAAAGGGATCAAAACCTAGTGCGATTAAAATACCGATAGGAATAGCAACTGCTGTACCATAACCTGCAACTGCTTCTAAAAAACCGCCAAAACACCAAGAGATAAGTAAAACTTGTACGCGTTTATCATCGCTGATCCCCGCTAATACGTCTTTTAATACCTCCATTCCCCCTGTTTTTAGCATTAGGTTATAGCTGTAAATAGCCGCAAGAATAACGATGATAATCGGCCATAACCCCTTTACCGCACCATAAAGTACAGATACAGAGGCAAATTGAAGGGTGTTATTCCAATGAAAAATAGCGAGAGCCACAGTGATAATTAGCGAAACGAGGACAGCGTGATGAACGGCCGATTTCATTTTTAAAATCATAAAAATCAGAACGGCTAAAGGAACAATTCCCAGTAAAAATGATAGATAGTCTGACATAATTATTTTTATCCTTAAGTTTGCAATTTTTTATCGTTTATCACTGCACCGGCAAACCTATTCATTCGTCATTTATGTTTTGTGTAGGGCACTTAGTTTGATGGTTTTCTATTTTGCTGAAACGATAAATCATAAAGAAAAAAAGATAGTTACCTAAAGAAATAATATAAGCATTCGTTACTTAAACTATTGTCAGGTTAGGTTGTGGGCTATTGTAGGAAAAATTTAGAAAGATGTAATAGAATAAAATCAATTGTGTGACAAATATAAAAAAAATCTATTTTTGTTACTAACTAGTTATTATTTGTCTTGTTTTTTGACTTTTATCAATGTAATTAATTTATTGTTATTGTTATCAAGATGATTTTAGATAGTAAAAATAGAGTTTTTTATTACTTATACT
>NZ_CAWPAV010000045.1:0-38863 GCF_963885725.1 Proteus sp. G4380 | reverse complement strand
AAATAGTAAAGAAATAAATAATCTGATTTTACCCAATCAAGCAGAAAAAACAAAAAAATTAGATATAGATAGTGTAAAAAAACAAATAAAGAATTACTTATCATTTTTTAATGAACTTGATATCTTAACGAAAGAGAATGAAGGTTATATATATTATGATAAATTTTTTAAAGATAATGATAGTGTCTATGAACAGACTATATTCAAATATAAGCAAGCGAGTGAAAAATTAAAAGAAGCCATAAAAGATAAGAACAGTGATGGTAAGTTTATTATTAATGAATGGAAACTATGCTATAATACTACGGAAGATCTATCAAGATATAGTAATGAAAATTCTACTACTGATGAGATTAATGCGATATGTGATAAAATAAAAACAAACATTGATTTAATTAAAGAAAGAATTAAACAATTAGAGATAAATAAAAATGAAATTAAACAGATAAACTATGAATTCAAAAATTATCATTTAAAAAACAGTTATCATTTAAAAAATAACCTGATAAATAATTTAAATATCGTTGTTAAGGATATGAATAATTTGAAATATATTTTTGAAATCCTATTGAAATATACTGATAGAAGAATAAATAAAAGGGAAAAAATTTTTTCATCTTTTATTTATAAGATTTTTTTTCCACGTTCATATAAAAAATCATTGAATAAATTAAAACAAGAAAAAATATCAATTGATAGGGCGAAGAATTCTATTGATTTTTCAATAGAATATTTAAAAAACACATATGAAAAGAAAGGTAAGATAGTGCCAGGAAAAAAATTAAGGGTGATTAATGAAGAAACTATTTTAGCAATGAATATTAAATTGATTGAGGATATATCATTCTCTCATGATATGCTTAGTTATATTTTAAATGACGATAAAAATATAAAAAAAATATTAACATCTATTTATATGCCAACTAAAGCTTGAGCATAACGTTGATTTATTATAAGTTTAAATAATAATAAGTTAAGCGGAATATGATTGATAATGAATATAGGCATTTTTGTTGGTACTGTTTATGGCAATGCATTGGCGGTTGCTGAAGAAGCGCAGCGCATTTTGCTTGAGCATAAACATCAAGCTAATATCTATGAAGAAGGTACACTTGCCGATTGGCAAAAATATTCAACAGTACTGGTGATAAGCTCTACAACCGGCCAAGGCGATTTACCCGATACAATAGCACCTTTATTTTATGAGCTACGAGATAATGTTGGTTATCAACCTAATTTACATTATGGCCTAATTGCGTTAGGTGATAGCAGTTACGATAATTTTTGTGGTGCAGGTATGCAATTTGAAGCGTTATTACAAGAGCATCAAGCAAAGCGTATTGGTGAAATATTAAAAATAGACAGTATGGATATTGCCGAGCCAGAAGTATTTGCTATAAATTGGCTGGAAAACTGGGCTACATTATTGAATTAAATTAATCGGTTACTTGAGCAATAAATTGATGGATCATGGCTATCTTATTAAAGAGCACCGCTTACTATTAAGTTGTGAATAGTTATAAGCGGTGTTTCTTATAAAATTGAGACAATTAATTAACGACGAGTCAATTTTTCTAAATCGGCTTCAATTTCAGCAATTTTATTGGCAACAACGTGCTCAAGGTGACGTAAATCATCGAGGATTTTATGTTTCAAATCCACTTCCACTTGATCTTGCTGGCAAATTTGATCTAATTCTTCAATCACATAACGTAAGTTAGTGTTGATTTCATTGACTTCTTTAAAACCTTGTCCTGATTGAGTATCAGAAATTGTTTTACGTTGGCGTGGATATTTAAATTTTACACTTTTTGCAAAGAATTCACCTTTATCTTTGCGAAAATAAATTTTTAAAATATCGTTGTTAGCTTCTTGACGTAGGGTATAGCGATCAATATCTTCAGGATGTTGG
Organism: Proteus sp. G4380; assembly: GCF_963885725.1. Classification (NCBI taxonomy): domain Bacteria; kingdom Pseudomonadati; phylum Pseudomonadota; class Gammaproteobacteria; order Enterobacterales; family Morganellaceae; genus Proteus; species Proteus sp. G4380. The sequence continues at coordinate 36,951 of NZ_CAWPAV010000045.1, read as the reverse complement.
ATCCCTAAATTTTTTAAATTATCGTACATATATTGGCACCAGATAGAAAGATGAATGAGATACAGCGAACAGAATTCATTCTATCCGCTGTTATTATATTAGTCGATAGTTCTTAATAATTCATTAATACCCACTTTTCCACGTGTTTTAGCATCGACTTTTTTTACAATCACAGCACAGTACAAACTGTAACGACCATCTTTTGAAGGTAGATTACCAGAAACCACCACTGAACCAGCAGGAACACGACCGTAATGGATTTCGCCAGTTTCTCTGTCATAAATTTTGGTACTTTGTCCAATATAAACACCCATTGAAATGACAGAGCCTTCTTCAACAATCACACCTTCAACAATTTCAGAACGTGCTCCAATAAAGCAGTTATCTTCAATAATGGTTGGGTTAGCTTGTAAAGGTTCTAATACGCCACCGATCCCAACGCCACCGGATAAATGGACATTTTTACCAATTTGCGCACATGAACCAACGGTTGCCCATGTATCCACCATACTTCCTTCATCCACATAAGCACCAATATTGACATAAGAAGGCATTAGAACTGTATTACGAGCAATATAGGCCCCTTGTCTGACGGCAGCAGGTGGCACAACACGAAATCCCTCTTTTTCAAAACGAGCTTGATCGTAATTTGCAAATTTCATTGGCACTTTATCAAAATAACGGCTTTCGCTACCGTCGATCACTTGATTGTGACTGATACGAAAAGAGAGTAGAACCGCTTTTTTTAGCCATTGATGAGTAACCCACTGACCATTAATTTTTTCAGCAACTCGCAATTTTCCACTGTCTAGTTGAGCGATAACGTTATTAATTGCATCGCGTACCTGTGGTTCAACATTATCTGGTGTGATTTCAGCGCGTTGTTCAAAGGCGTTATCAATAATAGATTGTAATGCTTGCATCTATAGTATTTCCTATATGTATTGTCGTGGGTTTCTATATTTTATCCTTTGAAACGAGGGCTTTTGTCAACCTTTCTACGACTTCATCCTTCATTTTTTGGTTTAACGCATTATTTTCGTTATCTGTTAATACAAAAAAATCCTCAACACGCTCGCCAATAGTGGTGATCCTTGCGCCATGTAACGAAAGAGAAAGATCGGCAAAAACCTTACCTATAATAGCTAATAAGCCTGGGCGATCACGTGCAAATAACTCCATATAAGTACGTTTATTATGGTTAGAGGCGATAAAGTTAATTTTAGTGGGTACCTCAAAATGGCGTAATTTAGCCGGTAAAGCACGGGTTTTGGCATTGGCGTTATAAGGGGCTGATACAACGCGAATAAGCGCTTGGCGTATAGCATGATAGCGATCAATCGCCAGTGGTTTACCATTAGGCTCTAAAACGATAAAGGTATCCATTGCCATATTGTCGCGATTAGTAAAAATTTGTGCGTTGTGAATATTTAAATTACGTCTATCTAGCTCACCTGCAACAGAAGCAAATAGAGAAGGTCGGTCAGCACACCAAATAAAAACCTCTGTACCACCATGCTCGGTTTGTTGGCTAATCAATACCATAGGCTCAGCACTATTGTGCTCAATAAGTGCCTGAGCATGCCAAGCAATTTGCTCTGGAGTATGACGTAAAAAATAGTCCGCATGACAACGAGCCCAAATCGCTTGCAGTTTTTCTTCATCGACCTGTTGCTGTTGTAAAATAGTTAGTGCTTGCTGACGGTGATCGCGGATACGTTCCCGTAAATCTGGAATAGAGTGCATCCCTTGGCGTAATTGATTGGCCGTAGCGAGAAATAGTTCACGCAGTAAGCTTTGTTTCCAACTATTCCATAAGCTACTGTTTGTTGCACAAATATCAGCAACAGTGAGACAGAGTAAATAGCGTAAACGGCTCTCATTTTTGACTTCAGAGGCAAATTGGAAGATAACATCGGGATCTTGAATATCACGTCTTTGTGCCGTTACAGACATAAGTAAGTGATGACTTACAAGCCATTCAACTAAAGCGATTTCTCGTTGATTTAGTCCATGTTGTTGAGCAAAGCTAATAACATCCTGTGCACCTAATAAAGAGTGATCACCATGTCGCCCTTTAGCAATATCGTGAAATAGAGCAGCAAGTCTTAATAACTCAATTTGAGGTAGTTTCGGGTAGATATCGACACAAAGAGGATGTCGGTTTCGATTTGCATCATCAGCGAAACTTTCAAGTTTTTGTAATACACGGATAGTATGCTCATCAACTGTATAAGCATGGAATAGATCAAACTGCATTTGACCGACAATATTGTTCCATTGTGGGAAATAAGCACTTAATACACTATGTTTATGCATTGGGACAAATGCCCCCGAAACCGCCCTAGGATGACGTAAGATTTGCATAAATACTTGTCTAGCTAGTGGGTACTCACATAAAGGTTGTACTAAATGACGACGGGCATAACGCAAATGGCGTAGTGTGGTCGAATAAATTCCGGTTATCTCTGCATGCTCTGCCATACGTAAAAATAACCGCATAATGGCAATAGGATCATTAAGAAAACATTCATCGTCTATAACATCAATTAATGTACCTCTTAATTGAAATTCTTTGTCAAGAGGGCGAGGTTTAACATTGGGTTGTAATGCGAGGATTGCTTCATCAAAGAGTTGCAGTAGCATATCGTTTAGCTCACTCACACGGCGAGTAACGCGATAGTAATCCTTCATCATTTTTTCGACAGGTTGGTTGCCTTCACCTTGATAATTTAAAAGTTGGGCAACGCTTAATTGGCGATCAAACAGTAACCTATTGTCATAACGATTGAGGACTAAATGTAGCGCAAAACGGATCTTCCATAAGGTATATTGGCACTCGAGTAATTCTTGTCCTTCGGCAGGGGTTAAAAAGCCAAAGTTGACCATTTCAGATATTGATGTTGCGCCAAAATGACGGTGAGCGACCCATATAAGGGTGTGAATATCACGAAGTCCCCCAGGACTACTTTTAATATCAGGCTCTAGATTATAACTGGTGCTATGAAAGCGTTGGTGACGTTGTTCTTGCTCATCAATTTTAGCTGCAAAGAAATCAGGCGATGGCCAAAAGCCTTGGCTAAAAATGTGTTTAATTAATTGTTGATAGAGTGCGTTATTACCACAAACAAGACGCGCTTCTAGTAAATTGGTGGCAATAGTTAAATCAGACAGTCCTTCTAAAAGGCACTCTTCCATCGTTCTCACACTGACACCTATCTCTAAACGGATATCCCAAAGCAAGGTAATTAATTGACTGATTTTTTCGGCAATTTGGGGAGGAAGAGGCTGTTGACTTAAAAATAGCAAGTCAATGTCAGAAAGAGGGTGTAATTCTTGGCGACCATACCCCCCCACGGCAATGATACAGAGATCAGGGTGATCCGCTAATTCAGTATAACGCCATAATTGTGTGAGTAGTTGGTCGATAAAGTGACTACGAGCTTGTAGTAACAAAGCAACATCAGCATCATGATGAAAAGCATCTGCTAACCATGACTGAAATTGTTCAATAGAGTGTTTTAGTAAAGTACTATCTAGCGTATTTTCAGTCAGCAACGAAGGGGACGGTGGTGCTGTTTGAAAGGTATTAGAGGTTATCATAGTTAATCATCTCACTCATATATGCTGATTATATTAAGAGTAATGTTAAAACGGTAACCTGACTAGCATTTCTATTTTCTTACCAAAGTTGAAAATAAAAAAAACGACATACCTCGAAAAAATATGTCGTTTTTACATTTTAGAAGAGTGCGATTTATTCGTTAACTAATACGGCAGAAATAAATGGCTCTTCTTCTTTACGCAGTGTCATGATTTCACAACCATTGTCGGTAACCACTAAAGTATGCTCATATTGAGCAGACCAACCGCGATCTTTGGTTTTTACTGTCCAACCGTCTTTCATGGTACGAATACGGTAATCTCCAGTATTGACCATCGGCTCGATAGTAAATGCCATGCCTTTTTGTAACACAACACCACCGTCATCAGCATCATAGTGTAATACTTGAGGCTCTTCGTGGAAACCTTCGCCAATACCATGTCCACAATATTCGCGTACCACAGAAAAATCATGCCCTTCAACGAATTTTTGAATGGCTTTACCTAATTCACGTAAGCGAATACCTGGTTTTACCATTTTTATTGCAAGGTAGAGACTTTCTTGGGTGATCCGACATAGACGCTCACCTTGAATAGTCGGTTTACCGACGATAAACATTTTTGACGTATCGCCATGAAAACCCTCTTTAATGACAGTGACATCAATATTAACAATATCGCCGTCTTTTAAGATTTTGTCTTCACTAGGAATACCATGGCAAATAACATCATTAACAGAAATACACACTGATTTAGGGAAGCCATGATAGTTTAAGCAAGCAGGGATAGCTTGCTGAACATCAACAATATGTTGATGACAAATACGATCTAATTCCGCTGTACTTACGCCGGGTTTTACATAGGGTGCGACAACTTCAAGGACTTCAGCCGCAAGACGACCCGCGACGCGCATTTTTTGAATATCTTCTTCAGTCTTGATTACAATAGCCATTTGAGTTCTTCATTAATAGATTTAAAAGCCACAATACAATCATTATTGCATGGTATTGCAGGTCTATGAATTATGATGGTGAGAAATAATTCTAATTACCATTTATGATATCAGCAGAAAGTGGGTGTGCCAATCAAAGAGGATAGGAGTAATCTGTTTGATATCGCCAATAATCAGGCACATTACGCCTTATATTGTTTGTTGTCTTTACATATTGCGCTTTTTTATTCGCTGTTGTTAACCGATATATTGGCAGTGAAACCGTAACTAATAGTGGTTTCTTGAGGTTATTTATGGTATAAAGCGCGCCGGAGTTCTGTTATTGGCTATGGCTTCACCATGTGAGGTTTAAGAAATAGCAGTAAATCTGAAAACATTCAATTGTGTTAATGACACACACAAATCGACACATACGCCGGGGTGCTCTTATGTAAAGGTTTAATCTTTACAGCTGATGAGTCGGTCGTATGGGATTTGTGGAGGAAATAACCCCAAATTTAAACTTATAGAGGTCTAAAATGGCAACTGTTTCAATGCGCGATATGCTGCAAGCCGGTGTTCACTTCGGTCACCAAACTCGTTACTGGAATCCAAAAATGAAACCATTCATCTTTGGTGCGCGTAACAAAGTTCATATCATTAACTTGGAAAAAACTGTTCCAATGTTCAATGAAGCTCTGGTTGAACTGAACAAAATTGCTTCTCGTAAAGGCAAAATCCTGTTTGTTGGTACTAAGCGCTCTGCCGTTGAAGCTGTTAAAGAAGCAGCAGAAAGCTGTGACCAGTTTTATGTAAACCACCGCTGGTTAGGCGGTATGCTGACTAACTGGAAAACTGTTCGTCAGTCAATCAAACGTCTGAAAGATTTAGAATCTCAATCTCAGGACGGTACTTTTGACAAACTGACCAAGAAAGAAGCGTTAATGCGTTCTCGTGAACTTGGTAAGTTAGAAAACAGCCTGGGTGGTATCAAAGACATGGGCGGTTTACCTGACGCTCTGTTTGTTATCGATGCTGAGCACGAACACATTGCTATCAAAGAAGCAAACAACCTGGGTATCCCAGTATTTGCTATCGTTGATACTAACTCTGATCCAGATGGTATCGACTACATTATCCCTGGTAATGATGATGCAATCCGTGCGGTTAAATTATATCTGACCGCTGCAGCAACAGCTGTTCGTGAAGGTCGTTCTCAAGATCTGGCTGTTCAGGCTGAAGAAGGCTTAGTCGAAGCTGAATAATAAGGCATGCTCGTAAGAGCCCTTATTTAACCAGGTATTGCTATATATTGGTTAGGGGGCCTCAATAGGCCCCCTTTACACATCTGCTATGAGAACATCTATGGCTCGCCCATAGAAAAGTCGAGGAAGAAACAAATGTCTGGAATTACCGCTGCATTGGTAAAAGAACTGCGTGAACGTACTGGCGCAGGAATGATGGAATGTAAAAAAGCGCTGGTTGAAGCTAACGGTGATATCGAATTAGCTATCGACAACATGCGTAAATCAGGTCAAGCAAAAGCGGCTAAAAAAGCAGGTCGCGTTGCTGCTGAAGGTATCATCCTTGCAGAAGTTGCTGCTGATGGTAAATTCGGTGCGCTGGTTGAACTGAACTGTGAAACAGACTTCGTTGCTAAAGATGCTGGCTTCATCGCATTCGGTAAAGATGTTATGGCTGCAGTATTAGCAGACAAAACTGACGATATCGAAGCACTGAAAGCGAAATTCGAAGACGCTCGTACTGCATTAGTTGCAAAAATTGGTGAAAACATCAACATTCGCCGCGTTGCTATTTTAGAAGGCGAAGAGTTAGGTACTTACCTGCACGGTGCTCGCATCGGTGTTTTAGTTGCAGCTAAAGGCGCTAACGAAGAACTGATCAAACACATTGCTATGCACGTTGCTGCAAGCAAACCAGAATATGTTCGCCCTGAAGATGTGCCTGCTGATGTTGTTGAGCATGAGCACCAAATCCAGATGGACATCGCAATGCAATCAGGTAAACCACGCGAAATCGCAGAAAAAATGGTTACTGGTCGTATGAACAAATTCACCGGTGAGATCTCTCTGACTGGTCAGCATTTCGTTATGGATCCAAGCAAAACTGTTGGCGATCTGCTGAAAGAAAACAATGCTGAAATCATTAACTTCGTTCGTTTCGAAGTTGGTGAAGGTATTGAGAAAGTTGAAGCTGATTTCGCAGCAGAAGTTGCGGCAATGAGCAAATAATAACGCTTTGCGTTAATGGAACCGCCTTAAGGCGGTTCTGTTTTGTTACAATCTCCACTGACAGTTTGCTTTTCTTTGAAAAGAGTAAGGCTATCTAAAACCTCCAATTAACTAATCTGCTTAGGACAGAACACCATGGCAACCAATGCAAAACCCGTATATCAGCGAATCTTATTAAAGCTGAGTGGCGAAGCCCTGCAAGGCGCAGAAGGTTTTGGTATCGATGCGAGCGTACTTGATCGCATGGCTCAGGAAATTAAAGAACTCGTTGAATTGGGCATACAAGTCGGTGTCGTAATTGGCGGTGGTAACTTGTTCCGTGGCGCTGGTCTAGCAGCTGCAGGTATGAACCGTGTTGTGGGTGACCACATGGGAATGCTCGCCACAGTGATGAATGGCTTAGCAATGCGTGATGCATTGCATCGTGCTTATGTCAATGCACGATTAATGTCAGCATTTCCACTTAATGGTGTTTGTGATAACTACAGTTGGGCTGAGGCTATTAGCTTATTACGCCATGGCCGAGTTGTTATCTTCTCGGCAGGTACAGGCAACCCATTCTTTACGACTGACTCAGCTGCGTGTTTACGTGGTATTGAAATTGAAGCTGACGTTGTATTGAAAGCGACAAAAGTTGACGGTGTATTTTCAGCCGATCCAACCAAAGATCCTGATGCGGTATTATATGAAAAGCTGACTTATCAGGATGTATTAGAACGTGAATTGAAAGTCATGGATCTTGCTGCATTCACATTAGCCCGAGATCATAATTTACCTATCCGCGTATTCAATATGAATAAACCGGGTGCATTACGTCGGGTTGTAATGGGTGAAAGTGAAGGAACTTTGATTTCTCACGCTTAATACACAGAGACAATGGTATAATTTGGCGTTAACATCTTAAAGTACGCCAATTCATTTATGTCGATATCATAATTTGATATCGTCTGGAAGATAACCAGTTCCCAAGGGTTTATAACGTGATTAATGAAATCAAAAAAGATGCTCAAGAACGCATGGACAAAAGCGTTGAAGCACTAAAAAGCCAAATTAATAAAGTTCGTACTGGCCGTGCGTCTCCAAACCTATTAGATGGTATTGTTGTAGAATACTACGGCGCACCAACTCCATTAAATCAAGTTGCTAACGTTGTGGCAGAAGATGGCCGCACATTGGCAATTACAGTGTTCGATCGTACTTTAGCACCTGCTGTTGAAAAAGCGATTATGGCATCAGATTTAGGCTTAAATCCTTCATCTGCAGGCGCGATCATCCGTGTTCCACTGCCTCCGTTAACTGAAGAACGTCGTAAAGACTTAATCAAAGTTGTGCGTGGAGATGCAGAACAAGGTCGTGTCTCTATTCGTAATATCCGTCGTGATGCTAATGATAAAATCAAAGCATTACTGAAAGATAAAGAAATTAGTGAAGATGATGAACGCCGTTCACAAGATGAAATTCAGAAATTAACTGATATGTTCATTAAAAAAATTGATGAAGCATTAACGCTGAAAGAAGCTGAGTTAATGGAATTCTAATTTTTATTCTTTTTCTGATAATGCCACTGAAATGTGGCATTATTTTTGAGCATTTACTGGAAAATAAATGCCTAATATCTTCTTTTTATCACATTATTTATTAAAGTTATCATCTTTCCCCTCATTTATCTCGTCATGCTGATATAATTCCTTTTAATGAAAATGTTATTGATATACTGATTGATTAATAATGAAACAAATAACTATATTAGGCTCAACAGGGTCTATCGGAACAAGTACGTTATCCGTCATTGAAAATAACCCTGATGAGTTTCAGGTGCTTGCTTTAGTGGCTGGAAAAAATGCAACTAAAATGGCGCAGCAATGTCGCGCTTTTCAGCCTAAATATGCGGTGATGTCAGATGAAAAAAGTGCCGGTGAGCTGAAACAATTATTAGCCAATACATCGTGTAAAACGGAAATATTATCAGGCTCTAATGCTGTTAATGAAATTGCTGCATTGGATGAAGCCGATCAAGTGATGTCTGCTATTACAGGGGTGGCGGGGCTTAAGCCTACACTGGCTGCGATAGAAAAAGGGAAAAGAATTTTATTAGCCAATAAAGAATCTCTGATCACGAGTGGTCGTTTATTCTTTGATGCGGTGGCTAAATATGGTGCGAAGGTTTTACCTATTGATAGTGAACATAATGCTATCTACCAAAGTTTACCTACAGGTATTCAAGACAATTTAGGCCATGCATCTTTAGAAGCCCATGGCATCACCAGTATTTTACTCACAGGCTCCGGTGGACCGTTTCGCTATACGCCTTTAGATGAGCTAGATGCAATGACTCCAGACCAAGCTTGCGCACATCCAAACTGGTCAATGGGGCGTAAAATTTCGGTTGATTCAGCCACTATGATGAATAAAGGCTTGGAATATATCGAAGCTCGTTATTTCTTTAATGCCTCGGAAGCAGAGATGGAAGTCATTATTCATCCCCAATCGGTGATCCATTCAATGGTTCGCTATCGTGATGGTAGCATTATCGCACAAATTGGTGAACCAGATATGAGAACGCCCATCGCTTATTCCATGGCATATCCTCATCGCACCGAATCGGGCGCGAAAGCATTAGATTTTTTTGAGATACAAGCCCTAGAATTTATCCGTCCAGACTATCAGCGCTATCCTTGTTTAGCACTTGCCATCGAAGCCTCGCAACGGGGACAAGCTTCAACAACGGTATTAAATGCCGCTAATGAGGTTGTTGTTGATGCTTTTTTAAACGAAAAAGTAAAATTCACTGATATTGCTAAAATTAATCGCAAAGTGGTTGAACATTTTGACCTCTCAGAGCCTCAAAGTATCGACGATGTTTTAGAAATTGATAAATTAGCAAGGTTACAAACACAGCAGATTATCGCACAAATTGTATAATGATGATGATATTTACCAGAGTGTGTTTGTTCGTCTTTCTGGCTAATGGTATAGTTGCCAAATCACTAAAGACAATAATGAAAATTAACAGTTCATTACTAAAGCAACCGCTTTAGCAACTTTGAGGCTTTGCCAAAGGCCGTGGAGTTACACGGTTTTTTTGTGCGTAGGTTATCCGAAGAGGACTGTCTGTATCAGTATCAGATTAGCAAAGGGTTAAATTGAGTGAACTTATCCAGTGACGATTCATCCGCATCAAAACCAAAGCATGTTGCCATCATTATGGATGGCAACGGACGTTGGGCAAAAAAACAAGGGAAACTCCGAGTTACGGGCCATCGCGCGGGAATTAAAGCAGTTCGAGATGCGGTTAGCTTTTCCGTCAAACATAAAATTGAATCACTAACGTTATATGCATTTAGCAGCGAAAACTGGAATCGCCCTGAACAAGAGGTGAGTTCTTTGATGGAGTTGTTTGTTTTTGCATTAGATAATGAAGTGAAAAGCCTACACAAACACAATGTCAGATTAACAATTATCGGTGATATCAGCCGCTTTAGTCGTCGTTTACAAGATAGAATAAAAAACTCTGTTGCACTGACTGCAAATAATACCGGACTCAATTTAAATATTGCTGCCAATTACGGTGGACGATGGGATATTACACAAAGTGTACAACAATTAGCGAGTTCCCTCGCAAAAGGGGAGTTAGCTATCGAAGATATTAATGAAAATGCGATATCCTCACACTTGTGTTTACATGATCAATCGCCTGTAGATCTTGTGATCCGTACAGGTGGAGAACATCGTATAAGTAATTTCCTTATCTGGCAAATTGCTTATGCTGAGTTATATTTTACACAGGTTTTATGGCCTGATTTTGATGAACAAGTTTTTCAGAATGCACTTGATGCTTTTGCTAAACGGGAAAGACGTTTCGGTGGTACTACATCGGAAACAGATACTGTAAATCTGGGAGGATAATTTGCTTAAGTATCGTGTCATTACTGCATTAATACTAATCCCTATTGTTATTGCTGCTTTATTTCTTCTTCCTCCCGCAGGATTTGGATTAGTTATTATTGCCATTTCAGGCTTAGCGGGTTGGGAATGGGCTCAATTTATCGGCTGGCATTCTCAAGGCAAACGTATTGCTACTGGTGTTGGATTTGCTGCACTCTTAGTTCTTATGCAAGCCTCGTTACCGGATTTTGATCATCTGCTTGATACAGCAATGATTAAGAATAGCTTATGGGCTGGGCTCTTTTGGTGGGTAGCGGCGATTTTATTAGTTGTCAGTTATCCGAATTCAGCCAATATGTGGAAAAATTCTGTTCTTCTTAAGTTATTGTTCGGTATATTGACGATTGTTCCTTTTTATTGTGGCATGATGGCGCTACGTATGTTGGGATATAGCACAAACTCATATACAGGGGCTTGGTGGTTACTGTATGTCATGTTATTGGTTTGGGCTGCGGACTCAGGGGCTTATGCATTTGGCCGTTTAATGGGTAAACATAAAATGGCACCGAAAGTATCACCGGGTAAAACTTTGGAAGGTCTGGTGGGCGGGTTAATCACTGCAGGTGTTGTTTCATGGCTATTTACGCGTTTCGCACCAATTACTGAAGTGCCTAACCATCTATTACTGATTTCGGGCATCGTGGTGATTGTTTCCGTATTCGGCGATCTGGCTGAGAGTATGTTTAAACGTGTTTCCGGCATAAAAGACAGTAGTCAGCTTATCCCTGGGCATGGTGGTGTGCTAGATCGTATTGATAGTTTGACCGCGGCGATCCCTGTTTTCGCTGGATTGGTGTTTTTAGTTTCTTCTGGCTTTCAAATGTAAAGGTAAGCAATGGGTATCCTGTGGAATCTAGCCGCGTTTATTATCGTTTTAGGTATTCTTATTACGGTACATGAATTTGGACATTTTTGGGTAGCAAGACGCTGTGGCGTTTATGTTGAGCGTTTTTCTATTGGTTTTGGTAAAGCGATTTGGCGTAAAACAGATAAACATGGCACCGAATTTGTCGTTGCATGGATACCTTTAGGTGGCTATGTAAAAATGTTGGATGAGCGTGTCGCCGAAGTCGCACCAGAGCGTCGTCATCTCGCTTTTAACAATAAAACCGTCGGGCAAAGAGCCGCTATTGTTGCCGCCGGACCGATTGCAAATTTCTTATTAGCCATTGTGGCTTATTGGCTTGTTTTTATGATTGGGGTGCCGGCATTAAAGCCAATAATTGCAGATATTCGCCCTGACTCTATCGCAGAACAAGCAAAATTAACGCCGGGAATGGAACTAAAATCCGTTGCAGGTATCGAAACGCCTGATCAGAATGCTGTTCGTTTAGCATTAGTGAGTAAAATTGGTGCAAAAGAGGTGACTTTCGTTGTAACTCAGCCTAACTCTCTTTCTGAGAGTGAGAATATACTGAATTTGCAACAGTGGAATTTTGATCCTGAAAGACAAGATCCTATCGTATCCCTAGGCATCATGCCTGTTGGCGCACGGTTGGACTCTAAAGTTGTAGAAGTAACACCAGACTCTGCGGCTGAAAAAGCAGGTTTACAAGCAGGGGATCGGATCGTTAAAGTCGATGGTCAGCCAATTGATACTTGGCACCCATTTACTTATTTTGTTCGACAAAGCCCCAACAAAACGTTGGAACTGTTAGTTGAACGTAAGGGTGCTTCTTTGGTGTTAAATATTACTCCTACAGCAATAGCGCTGAAAGATGGTAGCGAAGTTGGGCAAGTGGGTGCGAAGCTACAAGTATTACCGCCAGATGAGCAATACTTGATAATGCAACAATACAACCCATTTTCAGCGTTATATGAAGCATCTGATAAAACATGGCAGTTAATGGGTTTGACTGTCAAAATGATTGGCAAGTTAGTGGTTGGTGATGTCAAGTTAACAAACCTTAGTGGACCGGTTTCTATCGCTAAAGGCGCTGGAATGTCTGCGGATTCAGGTTTTGTTTACTATTTGATGTTTATCGCACTTATCAGTGTCAATCTGGGGATCATTAATTTGTTTCCCCTGCCTGTCTTAGATGGTGGGCACCTGCTTTTCCTGGTTATCGAGAAGATAAAGGGAGGGCCGGTATCTGAGCGTGTACAAGATGTCTGTTATCGTTTCGGTGTTATGGCACTGATGCTGTTAATGGGACTTGCACTTTTCAATGATTTCTCTCGCTTATAATAAAATAAGCAGGGACCGGTTAGGAAAACACAAAACAACGATGGCGATGAAAAAGTTGCTTATAGCGTCGCTGCTGCTGGGCAGCGCCACTGCATACGGTTCAGACGGATTCGTAGTTCAGGACATTCAATTTGAAGGTCTTCAACGCGTCGCCGTTGGTGCAGCATTACTGAACATGCCTGTCCGAGTTGGAGATTCGGTCAGTGATGATGATATTAGTCGAACTATCCGTTCATTATTTGCGACAGGAAACTTCGATGATGTTCGGGTTCTGCGTGACGGAAATGTACTTATTGTTCAAGTTAAAGAGCGTCCAACAATTGCGAGTATTACTTTCTCAGGTAACAAAGCAATTAAAGAAGATATGCTTAAGCAAAATCTTGATGCTTCCAATATCCGTATTGGTGAAACACTTGACCGAACAATGTTGGCTAATATTGAGAAAGGTCTTGAAGATTTCTACTATAGTGTTGGTAAATATAACGCCACAGTAAAAGTTGTTGTGACTCCTCTTCCTCGTAACCGTGTTGATTTAAAACTGGTATTTGCCGAAGGTGTTTCAGCTACTATTCAACAAATCAATATTGTTGGTAATAAAGCATTTAGTACTGCTGAATTAGTTAACCGCTTCCAACTACGTGATGATGTGCCTTGGTGGAACTTAGCGGCTGATGAAAAATATCAGAAACAAAAACTCGCTGGTGACTTAGAGACATTACGAAGTTTTTATCTAGATCGTGGTTATGCCCGTTTTGATATTGAATCCACAAACGTTAGCTTAACGCCTGATAAAAAAGGTATTTATATTACTATTAACCTGAAAGAAGGTGATAAATACACGGTTGAAAGTACCGAAATCAATGGTAATACCGCAGGCTATACCAAAGAGATTGAAGATCTGATCCAAATCGCACCAGGCTCACTGTATAACGGTGCTCAAGTGACCAAAACAGAAAATGAGATTAAAAATCTATTAGGTCGCTATGGATACGCCTATCCACGGGTGATGACAAATCCTGAAATCAACGATGAAAATAAAACGGTAAAACTGCATGTTAACGTTGATGCAGGGAATCGTTTCTATGTGCGTCAAATCCGTTTTGCGGGTAATGATATAACCAAGGACTCTGTTTTACGTCGTGAAATGCGTCAAATGGAAGGGGCTTGGTTAGGTAGCGATTTAGTTGAACAAGGTAAAGAGCGTTTAAACCGTTTAGGTTATTTTGAAACAGTCGAAACGGAAACACAGCGTATCCCGGGATCACCTGATCAAGTTGATATCGTTTATCGTGTCAAAGAGCGTAATACGGGTTCACTTAACTTTGGTGTCGGTTTCGGTACAGAAAGTGGTGTCAGCTTCCAAGTTGGGGTAACACAGGATAACTGGTTAGGAACAGGGAATGCTGTTGCGATTAATGCCAGTAAAAATGATTACTCAACGTATGCTGAATTGTCAGTCACTGATCCTTACTTTACTGTAAATGGTGTCAGCTTAGGGGGGCGTATTTTCTATAACGATTTCCGAGCTAATGATGCGGATTTATCCGGCTATACTAATAAATCTTATGGGTTAGACGGCACTTTAGGTTTCCCTATCAATGAATATAACTCGGCTCGTCTTGGCTTAGGCTATACGCATAACGGCTTGTCACGGATGGAACCTCAAGTGGCGATGTGGCGTTATCTTGAAAGTATGGGTAAAAATCTAAGTGATGATTATTCTGGTCGAGAATCCTTTAATGCAGATGACTATACTGTCAGTCTTGGATGGACATTTAATAACTTAAACCGTGGTTTCTTCCCAACCTCTGGGGCAAGAAGTAATTTAAGTGGGCGTATTACTATACCGGGCTCTGATAACAAGTACTATAAAGTAACTTGGGACGGTATGGCTTATTACCCTCTTGATGAAAAAGAGTCTTGGGTCACCTTGTTCAAAGGTCGTTTAGGTTACGGTGACGGTTTAGGGGGTAAAGAATTACCCTTCTATGAAAACTTCTATGCCGGTGGTTCTGGTACAGTGCGTGGTTTCCGTTCCAATAATATCGGTCCTAAAGCTATCTATTTAAATAGAGAAGGGATGAAAGGTAAACCTTATTTATCTAGCGATGCGGTCGGTGGTAATGCAATGGCAGTCGCCAGCTTTGAACTGATCACACCAACGCCATTTATTGATGATAAATACTCTTCATCAGTCAGAACTTCAATGTTTGTTGATGCGGGTACGGTATGGGATACCAACTGGAACAGTACTAATTCTAATTGGACTGCTGGTATGCCTGATTTTGGTAAAGCAAGTAATATACGTGTTTCAACCGGTGTGGCTTTACAGTGGTTATCACCTTTAGGTCCGTTAGTCTTCTCTTATGCGAAGCCAATTAAAGATTACGAAGGCGATAAATCTGAGCAATTCCAGTTTAATATTGGTAGAACGTGGTAGCGATGTAAGTAAAGTTGATGTCTTTTCTATATATTGAGAAAAGACATCTCATATCTGACAAAAAATTTATTTTGGGTTTTAAGGAGTCTATCGTGAAAAAATTGTTATGTGCCGCTGCCCTAGGAATGGCATTGACGATGTCAGCAGGCGCTCAAGCTGCAGATAAAGTAGGTGTTGTGAACATCGGTCAAGTTCTCCAAAAAGTGCCTAACCGTGATGCGGTAGAGAAACAATTGGAAAATGAATTTAAATCACGTGATACCGAATTGCAAAATTTAGGTAAAGCATTACAAACTGCGGTTGAGAAATACCAAAAAGATGCACCAACCATGAATGCGACACAACGTGCTAATACAGAAAAAGATCTGGTTGCTAAACGTGAAGCTTATGCACAAAAAGCACAAGCTTTTGAGCAAGACTTTAGCCGTCGTCAAGCAGAAGAGCGTAATAAAATCATGAAACGCGTATTAGACGCTGTTGATGCTGTAGCGAAAAAAGAAGGTTATGATGTGATTTTAGATGCAAACACTGTTCCTTATTTCGCAGACGGTAAAGATATTACTGCTCAGGTTCAAAAACAGGTTAAATAATAGATGTTTTCAATTCGATTAGCTGATCTTGCTCAGCAATTGAATGCACAGTTACACGGCGATGGTGATATCACTATCGCCGGTCTTGCTTCAATGGGCTTAGCAAATGGTGAACAAATTACCTTTCTTTCCGATAGTCGCTATCGTGAAAAATTAAGTGAATGTCAGGCCGCTGCGGTGGTATTAACAGAGGCTGATCTTCCTTTTTGTCCTGTTGCTGCACTGGTGGTGAAAAATCCTTATCTGGCTTATGCTCAAATGGCTCAGATTATGGATACTACGCCCGCGCCAGCACAAGATATACATCCTTCTGCTGTTATTGCCGCTGATGCTAAATTAGGGAATAACGTCTCAATTGGTGCCAATGCGGTCATTGAGTCAGGTGTTGAGTTAGGTAATAACGTAGTTATTGGTGCAGGATGTTTTATTGGTAAAAAAGCACATATCGGCGATAATAGCCGTTTGTGGGCAAATGTCTCTATTTATCATGAAGTTATTATTGGTAAAGATTGTTTAGTACAATCTGGTACTGTCATTGGTTCTGATGGTTTTGGTTATGCCAATGAGCGTGGCAATTGGATTAAAATTCCTCAGTTAGGCTCAGTGATCATTGGTGACCGTGTCGAAATTGGTGCATGTACTACCATCGATAGAGGCGCATTAGATAACACAGTTATCGGTAATGGTGTTATCATTGATAACCAGTGCCAAATCGCACATAACGTCATTATTGGTGACAATACTGCTGTGGCAGGTGGTGTCATCATGGCGGGGAGCCTGAAAATTGGGCGTTACTGTATGATTGGTGGAGCAAGTGTTATCAATGGTCACATGGAAATTTGTGATAAAGTTACGGTAACAGGAATGGGGATGGTTATGCGTCCTATCACTGAACCTGGGGTTTATTCTTCTGGCATTCCGTTACAACCGAATAAAGCATGGCGTAAAACCGCAGCACTGGTGCTGCGAATTGATGAAATGCAAAAAAGGCTAAAGTCGCTAGAACGTCAAGTAGAAAATAGCGATAAGTAACAAGTAGCATCTTTGACGGTTGTTGTTACCTATTTTGCGACCTGCGCGTTAACTCCCTTTTTGAGTCACAGCAGGTCGTGTCATTCTTAATTAGATTCAGTTTTATTAGACAGGAAGAGTATTGCAATGAGTGATAATCATACTCTGCAAATCGAAGAAATTTTAGATTTACTTCCACACCGTTACCCATTTTTATTGGTTGACCGTGTCCTTGATTTTGAAGAAGGGAAATTTCTAAGAGCAGTAAAAAATGTATCTTTTAATGAGCCTTTCTTTCAAGGTCACTTCCCAGGCAAACCTATTTTCCCTGGTGTACTGATCCTCGAAGCAATGGCGCAGGCAACAGGTATTTTAGCATTCAAAAGCGTAGGAAAACTGGAACCCGGTGAACTTTACTATTTTGCTGCTATTGACGGTGCTCGCTTTAAACGTCCTGTCTTACCTGGAGACCAAATGGTTCTTGAGGTTGAATTCATTAAAGAACGCCGTGGCGTTGCACGCTTTAAAGGCGTCGCTAAAGTTGATGGAGAAATTGCCTGCGAAGCTGAGATGATGTGTGCTCGCCGCCGTGAGGTCTAGCTTATGATTGATAAATCCGCAGTAATTCACCCTTCTTCAATTATTGAAGAGGGTGCGGTAATTGGTGCTAATGTTCGCATTGGCCCTTTTTGCGTTATTGGTAGCCATGTTGAGATTGGTGAAGGTACAGATATCAAATCTCATGTGGTTATTAATGGCCATACACGCATTGGCCGTGATAATCAGATTTACCAATTTGCCTCTATCGGTGAAGTAAACCAAGATCTGAAATATCGTGGTGAGCCGACCCAAGTCATTATTGGTGATCGCAATCTTATCCGCGAAAGTGTCACTATTCATCGTGGTACGACACAAGGCGGTAATATTACTAAAATTGGCAATGATAACTTATTGATGATCAACACCCATGTTGCTCATGATTGTATCATTGGCGATCGCTGTATTATTGCAAATAACGGTACTTTAGGTGGACATGTCACTTTAGGTGATTATGTGATAATCGGTGGTATGAGTGCGGTTCACCAATTTTGTCAGATTGGTTCACATGTCATGGTGGGCGGCTGTTCCGGTGTAGCACAAGATGTTCCTCCTTTTGTGATTGCACAAGGAAACCATGCCACCCCTTATGGTTTGAATATTGAAGGATTAAAACGTCGCGGTTTTGCAAAAGAAGATCTGCATGCCATTCGTAACGCTTACAAGATACTTTATCGTAATGGTAAAACGCTTGAAGAAGCGCGAGAAGAGATTGCTCAATTAGCTGCAGACAATAATAATCAGTATGTAAAAATATTCAGTGATTTTCTGGAAAACTCAGCAAAATCAAACCGCGGTATTATTCGCTAATTAGGATATGACCTTGTCAGGCCAATCATCTATAAAACAGCGTCCGTTAGTTATCGGCCTTGTGGCTGGTGAAACGTCCGGTGATATCTTGGGCGCGGGATTAATCCGCGCTCTTAAACAAATGCATCCCAATATTCGTTTTGTTGGTGTCGCAGGTCCTTTGATGCAAGCAGAAGGTTGTGAAGCTTGGTATGAAATGGAAGAGCTTGCGGTGATGGGGGTCGTGGAAGTACTTGAACGTTTGCCACGATTATTGAAGATCAGAAAAGATCTCACTCAACGCTTTACACAACTTAAGCCAGATGTTTTTGTTGGTATTGATGCTCCTGATTTTAATATCACCCTTGAAGGTCGCTTAAAACAAAAAGGGTTGAAAACTATCCATTATGTCAGTCCATCAGTATGGGCTTGGCGTCAAAAACGGGTTTTTAAAATTGGTAAAGCAACGGATTTGGTTTTAGCTTTCCTTCCTTTTGAAAAAGCGTTTTACGATAAATATCAGGTTCCTTGTCGCTTTATCGGTCATACAATGGCTGATGCAATTGCGTTACACCCTGATAAAAAAGCGGCTCGTGAACACCTAGGTATTGATCAAGAGGCAATCTGTTTAGCTCTGCTACCAGGAAGTCGGCATTCTGAAGTGGAAATGCTCAGTGCGGACTTTATAAAAACAGCGCAGCGATTAAAGCAACAGATCCCCGCATTACATATTGTTGTCCCTTTGGTAAATGCGAAGCGACGGGCACAATTCGAACAAATACATCAAAGTGTTGCCCCAAAACTTGAAATCCAACTCTTAGATGGACAAGCAAGAGAGGCGATGACCGCCAGTGATGCGACTTTATTAGCATCTGGTACAGCCGCCTTAGAATGCATGTTAACGAAATGCCCGATGGTAGTGGGTTATCGTATGAAACCATTTACCTTTTGGTTAGCAAAAAAATTAGTTAAAACGCCCTATGTCTCTTTACCCAATTTATTAGCAGGACGGGAAATAATTAAAGAGTTGCTGCAAGAAGAGTGCACACCAGAAGCACTGGCAGAACAATTACTCCCCCTATTAACGGATGCGGAAAAAGCACAACACTTAAAAGAGATATTTTTACAATTACACTCAGCTATCCGTTGTCGTGCTGATGAGCAAGCAGCGAATGCAGTTTTAGAATTAGCAGGTCAATAATGGAATTTGTCTATCCTAAAGCAAACCTAATTGCTGGCGTCGATGAAGTCGGTCGCGGACCATTGGTGGGGGCGGTAGTTACTGCTGCGGTGATCCTCGATCCAGCAAATCCGATTCAAGGATTAATGGACTCGAAAAAATTGACCGAGAAAAAACGCAATGCGCTTTACGATGAAATAAAAGAAAAAGCATTATGTTGGGCTATTGGACGTGCTGAGCCTGAAGAGATAGATAAACTGAATATTCTTTGGGCAACGATGAAAGCCATGGAGCGTGCTGTCGCGGGATTATCCATAACGCCTGATATGGTCTTAGTCGACGGAAACCGTTGTCCTAACTTGCCAATGGCATCTCAAGCAGTGATTAAAGGTGATAGTTTAGTTCAAGAAATTAGCGCAGCGTCAATACTGGCTAAAGTTACCCGTGATAGGGAAATGGAACAGCTAGATAAACTTTATCCTGATTACGGCTTTGCCAAACATAAAGGCTATCCAACAGCCTTCCATATGGAAAAACTGGCTTCATTAGGGGCAACGCCTTATCATCGTAAAAGTTTTGCGCCTGTAAAACGTGCTTTAAATTTAGTCTAATCCACAGAGTAATTAATAAGATATGGCAGATCCTCGTTTTATCCATCTAAGGGTACACAGCGATTATTCAATGATCGATGGATTGGCAAAAACAGGGCCTCTTGTGAAGAAAGTGGCTTCGCTGGGGATGCCTGCTTTTGCAATTACAGATTTCACTAACTTATGTGGGTTAGTGAAATTTTATGGAGCGGCTCATGGTGCCGGTATCAAACCTATTGTTGGTGCAGATGTCTATCTGGAAACGGAACTATTAGGTGATGAATACGCGCATTTAACCATTCTCGCCCGTGATAATGTGGGATATCAAAACCTAACACTATTGATTTCTGAAGCTTATAAACATGGTTATGGTGCTGCCGGACCGGTTATCAAACAAGAGTGGTTAACAACATATAAAGAAGGTCTCTTGTTGCTTTCTGGCGGTAGAATGGGAGATGTTGGTAAATTCCTACTACGCGGTAATCGAGCTTTAGTTGAGCAATGTCTTGAATATTATCAAACGCACTTTCCTGATAGCTATTATTTAGAGCTTATTCGTACTGGGCGTCCGGATGAAGAGAGCTACTTACACGAAGCTGTAGCCTTAGCATCAGAAAAAGGGCTTCCTGTTGTTGCGACAAATGATGTCCGTTTTCTGGATAGTGATGATTTTGATGCTCATGAAATTCGCGTGGCTATTCATGATGGTTTCACATTATCCGATCCTAAACGTCCTAAACACTACAGTCCTCAGCAATATATGCGCACAGAAGAAGAGATGTGTGAGCTTTTTGCTGATATTCCTGAAGCATTAGAAAACAGTGTTGAAATAGCCAAACGCTGTAATGTGACCATTCGTTTAGGTGAATACTTTCTTCCTCAATTCCCGACCGGGGATATGAGTACAGAAGATTTCTTAATTAAAAAGTCCAAAGAGGGCTTAGAAGAGCGCCTTGCCTTTTTATTTCCTGATCCGCAAGAGAGAGAAAAGCGACGTCCTGGATACGATGAGCGTCTTGAGATTGAACTTAAAGTTATTAACCAGATGGGATTTCCCGGTTACTTTTTGATAGTGATGGAATTTATCCAGTGGTCTAAAGATAACGGTGTTCCTGTAGGGCCAGGACGTGGTTCAGGTGCAGGCTCACTGGTGGCTTATTCGCTTAAGATAACAGATCTCGATCCTCTTGAGTTTGATCTACTGTTTGAACGTTTTCTTAATCCAGAACGTGTATCAATGCCTGACTTTGACGTTGACTTCTGTATGGAGAAGCGCGATAGAGTTATCGATCACGTTGCGGATATGTATGGTCGTGATGCCGTATCACAGATCATTACCTTTGGTACTATGGCAGCCAAAGCTGTTATTCGAGATGTTGGGCGTGTTTTAGGACACCCTTATGGCTTTGTTGATAGAATTTCCAAGCTTGTTCCCCCAGATCCGGGAATGACGTTAGAAAAAGCCTTTGCCGCCGAGCCTCAGTTACCTGAAATTTACGAAGCTGATGAAGAAGTGAAATCGCTTATTGATATGGCGCGTAAATTAGAAGGGGTAACGCGTAATGCGGGTAAGCATGCCGGTGGTGTCGTTATTTCTCCAACCAAAATTACCGACTTTGCGCCACTTTATTGCGATCCGGAAGGGAATAACCCGGTTACGCAATTTGATAAGAATGATGTTGAATATGCCGGTCTTGTTAAATTTGACTTCTTAGGGTTAAGAACGCTGACGATAATCAACTGGGCATTAGAAATGATTAATGCTCGACGGGCTAAAAAATCACTTGAGCCTGTTGATATATCAGCCATTTCATTAACCGATCAGCGTAGCTTCGATATGTTGCAACGCTCTGAAACCACCGCGGTATTCCAATTGGAATCCCGTGGTATGAAAGATCTGATAAAGCGTCTGCGACCAGACTGCTTCGAAGATATGATTGCGTTAGTTGCACTGTTTCGCCCAGGGCCTTTACAGTCGGGGATGGTGGATAACTTTATCGACCGAAAACACGGTGTTGAAGAGATTTCCTACCCTGATGTTAAATGGCAACATGAGAGCTTACAGCCTGTATTAGAGCCAACTTATGGTGTTATCTTGTATCAAGAGCAAGTGATGCAGATAGCACAGGTACTTGCCGGTTATACCTTGGGTGGCGCGGATATGTTACGACGCGCGATGGGTAAGAAAAAACCTGAGGAGATGGCAAAACAGCGCTCTGTGTTTGAAGCGGGGGCGATTAAAAATGGTGTTGATGGCGAATTAGCCATGAAAATCTTTGACTTGGTAGAGAAATTTGCCGGTTATGGATTTAACAAATCGCACTCAGCGGCTTATGCCTTAGTTTCTTATCAAACGCTCTGGTTAAAAGCTCACTATCCTGCGGAGTTTATGGCGGCAGTCATGACTGCCGATATGGATAATACCGAAAAAGTGGTCGGTCTGGTGGATGAATGTTGGCGAATGGGTTTAAAAGTCCTTCCTCCAGATATTAATAGTGGGCTTTATCATTTCCATGTTAATGATGAAGGCGAAATAGTGTATGGCATAGGGGCCATCAAAGGGGTTGGAGAAGGCCCTATTGAGGCAATTGTCGAAGCGCGTCAACAAGGTGGTCATTTTAAAGATATTTTTGATCTCTGTGCGAGAACAGAAACCAAAAAATTGAATCGCCGAGTGATGGAAAAACTGATAATGTCAGGCGCATTTGATAAATTAGGGCCTCACCGTGCAGCATTAATGTCTTCGCTGGAAGATGCCTTAAAGGCGGCAGATCAACACGCAAAAGCGGAAGCCATTGGGCAATCCGATATGTTTGGTGTATTGGCAGAAGCCCCAGAGCAAGTGGAACGTTCTTATGCCAATGTACCTAAATGGCCAGATCAAGTTGTTTTAGAAGGTGAGCGAGAAACCCTCGGTTTATATTTAACGGGACATCCCATCACCCGTTATCTAAAAGAAATTGAACGATATGCGGCAGGAACCCGTCTAAAAGATCTAGTACCAACCCCCCGAGGTCAGATGGTAAAAGTGGCAGGATTAGTCCTTGCTTCGAAAGTCTTTACCACTAAACGAGGGAATAGAATTGGTATATGTACGTTAGATGATCGTTCTGGTCGTTTGGAAATTATGTTATTTTCCGATGCATTAGATAAATACCAACATCTATTGGAACAAGATCGGATTTTAATTGCTACCGGGCAGGTCAGCTTTGATGATTTCAACGGTGGGCTTAAAATGACAGTCCGCGAATTAATGGATATTAACGAAGCGCGTGAAAAATATGCTCGAGGGCTTGCTATCTCGTTATCAGACAGGCAAATTAATGAGCAATTATTAAATCGTCTTCGCGGCGTTTTAGAACCTCATCGTTCAGGCACGATCCCGGTTCATCTTTATTTTCAAAAGCATGATGCCTGTGCACGTTTGCGTTTTGGTGCAACATGGCGAGTAACGCCGACTGATATGCTTTTGACCGATCTGCGAACTCTGCTGGGTAATGAGCAGGTGGAATTAGAATTTGACTAGAATAGGAATGTTATGAGTCTTAATTTTCTGGATTTTGAACAGCCAATTGCCGAGTTAGAAGCGAAAATCGATTCGCTAACCGCAGTTAGCCAACATGATGAAAAAATTGATATTAATATTGATGAAGAAGTTGCACGCTTAAGAGAAAAAAGTTTAGAACTTACTCGAAAAATTTTCTCTGATCTTGGTGCATGGCAAGTGGCACAACTTGCTCGTCATCCATTAAGACCTTATACCCTTGATTATATTAATCGTGTTTTTACTGATTTTCAGGAGTTGGCGGGCGATCGCGCTTATGCTGATGATAAAGCGATTGTCGGTGGTATTGCTCGTTTAGACGGTCGTCCGGTGATGATCATTGGTCATCAAAAAGGACGTGAAACGAAAGAAAAAATTCGTCGTAATTTTGGTATGCCGGCTCCTGAAGGTTATCGCAAAGCGCTGCGTTTAATGGAAATGGCACAACGTTTTAAATTACCTATTATTACTTTTATTGATACTCCGGGAGCTTATCCGGGGGTGGGCGCTGAAGAGCGTGGACAATCAGAAGCGATTGCTCGTAATTTAAGAGAAATGTCTCGCTTTGGTGTGCCAATTATTTGTACCGTTATTGGCGAAGGTGGCTCTGGTGGTGCTTTGGCGATTGGTGTGGGTGATAAAGTGAATATGTTGCAGTACAGCACCTATTCCGTTATTTCGCCAGAAGGTTGTGCTTCTATTCTATGGAAGAGTGCTGATAAAGCACCATTAGCTGCTGAAGCTATGGGGATCACGGCAAATCGTTTAAAAGAATTAAAATTGATTGATACGGTGATCCCTGAACCTTTAGGTGGTGCTCATCGTCATTATGATGAAATGGCAGCATCACTAAAAGCACAGCTAAAAGCTGATTTAGCGCAGTTAGATGAGTTTGATACAGAAGAGCTAACTAACCGCCGTTATCAACGCTTAATGGAATATGGCTATTGCTGATTGAGCGGGTACTTAGCTAGCTATTAAAAAGATCACTCCCCATGCTATAGCATGGGGTTTTTTTATGGCGAATAGGATCAGGCTATTATCGCGCCACTATCACTCCAGCTAATTTTTCTTTTATAAAACTATTTCTATTATTAATAGTAATAGATTGTGATACTTTCATTTTTAATTATATATCAATATGTTAACTCGATCTCAAATATAAGATTTATGTTTATCTTTGCTTAAAAAATACGTAACCCTACCTATGATTTGATAAGGCTTATCGTTAATCAAAGAAGGAAAAGTTATGATTTCATTTAGCAACAAAGTAGGCATTATCACCGGAGGTAATAGTGGTATCGGTTTAGCTAGCGCTGAGAAATTTTTATCACTAGGGGCATCGGTTGTTATTACTGGAAGTCATTTAGGTCGTGGGGAAAAAGCACAAAAGTATTTGCAAGATAAAGGGTTTTCCGCAGAATTTGTACAAATGGATGCCGCCAATGAGCAAGATAATCAACAACTGGTTAAGCATGTAGTAAAACATTATGGCAAAGTGGATTTTTTATTTGCTAATGCGGGTGTTTTAACCGATACCGTTGCCGATAAATTACATTACGATCAATGGAAAAAAGTGCTTGATGTTAATCTTAATGGACTATTTCTTATTAACCGCGCGGTTATTCAACATTGGTTAGAAACTAAAACCACAGGCGCTATTGTTAACTGTAGTTCAATCTGCTCTTTTGTCGGCCAGCATGCATTTCCTGCTTATTGCTCCTCTAAAGGGGGCATTAAATTACTCACACAAACGTTAGCGCTTGATTATGCCAGTCAAGGTATTCGTGTTAATGCTGTTTGTCCAGGCTATATTGATACTCCTTTATTAGAGGGGCGTGAATTAGACAAACAAAAACTCGTCGCTTTACACCCTATTGGTCGGTTAGGTACACCTGAAGAGGTGGCTAATGTTGTTGCCTTTTTAGCAAGTGATGCCGCCTCGTTTGTCACAGGGGCTTCTTATCTCGTTGATGGTGGCTTTACGGCATAATTAAACCCATGACAGCGATGAGGACAGCATTTTCTTAGTATCGTTATCAGCTTAAGTGAAAAGTTATATTCTGCTTTCTTTTTTATTATGTTGCGGCGAAAGGTTGTGTTCGTGCAAAATGCAATGGAAAGGCTTAACATAACCCATTGAATTCTTCGATAACTGA
Organism: Proteus sp. G4380; assembly: GCF_963885725.1. Taxonomy (NCBI): domain Bacteria; kingdom Pseudomonadati; phylum Pseudomonadota; class Gammaproteobacteria; order Enterobacterales; family Morganellaceae; genus Proteus; species Proteus sp. G4380. The sequence continues at coordinate 11,132 of NZ_CAWPAV010000045.1, read as the reverse complement.
TAATGCTATGGAACTGAAAAATTGTCCTCTTATTAACGAAATTAAACGACAAATTGGCTCTCATACTCATATTTTAGTGGGTTTTAGTGGTGGAGTTGATTCAACCGTTTTATTGCATGGGTTGGTTTGCTTACGTGATAAATATCAACTTCCTTTAGAATTAACGGCAATTTATGTTCATCATGGATTGAATTCAAAAGCCGATGATTGGCTCACGCATTGCGAACATTTTTGTCATAACTGGCAGGTCAGTTTTATCAGTGAAAGAGTACAAGTCAATGGGAAAGAAGGGGGGATTGAGCAGGGTGCCAGAGAAGCGCGCTATCAAGCTTATCGCCAATATTTACAGCCTAATCAAGTTTTAGTGACGGCACAACATCAAGATGATCAAGCGGAAACTTTCCTATTAGCGCTTAAACGCGGTAGTGGACCGGCAGGATTGTCTTCAATGCCTGCAAAAATGCCTTTTGAACAAGGGTATTTATTACGACCATTACTTAATATTACACGTGAACAAATCGAAGCTTATGCACATGAGCACGGTTTATTATGGATTGAGGATGATAGTAATCAAGATGATCGCTATGATCGCAATTTCTTACGTTTACATGTTATGCCTCTATTGACTCAGCGCTGGCCACATTTTTCTCAAGCAGTTACTCGTAGTGCCGCACTGTGTGGTGAACAAGAAGCGCTCTTAGATGAGTTACTCGATGTAGAATTGCAGCAATTGATTGATGAGCATCAGAGTTTAGATATCAATTTATTGTCTCGCTGTAGCGAAATAAAACGTAATGCATTATTGCGTCGTTGGTTTGCTAAATGTAATAAAAGCATGCCATCAAGATCTCAATTGTCGCGGCTATGGCAAGAAGTTGCTTTAGCTAAAGCAGATGCAGAGCCACGGTTACGTTTTTTCCAAGATGAAGTTAGGCGTTATCAACAACGCCTCTATCTTGTGCCTGTTATGGAAGAACTAACGGATAAGGTTATCGAATGGTCATTATCACAACCTTTAATTTTGCCTAATCAGTTAGGGATATTAGCGGTGAGTCGTGATAGCGGTAAAACAATCTGCAGAGCACCGTTAGCAGATGAAAAAGTGACGGTTCGTTTTGGCTTAACCGCTTCATCTTTACGTATTGTTGGGCGAAATTTGGCCAGATCAAGCAAGAAAATTTGGCAAGAGCTTAATATTGCCCCATGGCAAAGAACTCGTATCCCATTGATTTATTATAACGATACATTAATTGCAGCGGTTAATACTTTTGTGACTTTAGAGGGAAATGCAACAACAGAACAAAGTATAACAATTGAGTGGCAAGCGTCGTAAACAACCGCCGTAATTGGCGGTTGTTTACGTAAATAGTTATTCAGATTTGATTATGATAGTGCCAAGTTCGGGATGAGAAAAACTGGCAATAATATCCAGTCGTAAATCTTTTGCACCCTCAGATGTTTTTACTTTCAGATATTCAACTTTTTTACTTAAAAAGAGATCATCTGCGACACCATCAATTTGCTCACCATTATGTAATTCAATATGGAGTGTTAAGCCTCGTTGGCAAGCTAACTCCAAATATTCATAATCATCACAATTAATTGGTTGATATTCTGTATTTGTTGACATATTCCCTCACCACTCGTTCGTGGCGGTATTGCCGCCAGTGAATAATTCAGAATAAAATCATTATGCTGTTATTCGAAGTGATCACAATAGTTATTGTGATAATTTTCTGAAATAGTGCATTCTGCGACAAGATTTAAGAATTTATACTAAAACGTAGTGTAATTATCTTAAAGGGGGTTTTATTCACCCTTTTTGCTTAAAAAAATGCTAAACTAGCATTGAAAACGAGAAATTAGAAAGTACCCAGAACTTAGGGAGTTGATGATGGGGAAAAAACTTTTATTTGCAGCCATTGCTGCAGGGTTATTTATTATGTCAGGCTGCCAAAATAATATTGGCCTGTCACTCGATGGTAAAATTGTTGATCAAACATATAACAGTATTCTACCTTGTGCCGATTGTTCTGGTATCGACACGACTATTCTTGTCAATCAAGATGGCTCTTATGTAATGGAGCAAAGTTACCAAGGCACTTCTGATGACAATCGAAGTTTTTTTGAGTCAGGTACTTGGTCATTAAGTAAAGATAAACTGACCTTGACTAATAGTTATGGCGAGAAGAGTTACTATTTACCTCGTGAAGATAAATTAGTTATGTTGGATATCGATGGTAATGTAATTAATTCGGGTCTTAATTATACCTTAGCAAAGGTTCAACCTAAGCAGTTAGCGGGTGAATTTACCTATTTTGCTGACGCTGGAACCTTTAAAGATTGCCAATCTGGACGTGTCTATGCTGCTGATGGATTAGTATTAGAAAAAGGCTATTTTGCTACAGGCGTTGATGGCGGAACACCTGTCTATCTAGAGGTCAGAGGTTACTATAGTATTCGTCCTTCAATGGAAGATGGACAGTATGATCGTGCATTAGTGGTTACCGATAATAAACCACGCTTTGATCGTCATGGCTCTTGCAATAGCCGTCGTAATAGCAGAAGTTAATTCATTATAAAAAAACCGCTTTAAATAAAGCGGTTTTTTTTACGTTAACAAAAGTGGTAACAGCAGTCGTTAAGTTTGGTCAGTTTAGCCCATAAGGGCTAAACAATATTAAATGGATTAAACCAGTTGCTCTTTAATAAAGGCAACAACATCATTCACATTGACCAGCGATTTATCATCACTACGGCGTGCTTTATACTCAACTTGTTCGTTATCCAGATTACGATCACCAATCACGATGGTGTGTGGTACACCAATCAGTTCCATATCTGCAAACATCACACCTGGGCGCTCTTTGCGATCATCAAATAATACATCAATACCCTGTGCACGTAAGTCAGCATAGAGTTTCTCTGCTACTTCTTTTACACGATAAGAACGATGCATGTTCATTGGTAAAATGGCAACTTGGAAAGGTGCGATAGCATCAGGCCAGATAATACCACGGGCATCATGGTTTTGTTCGATTGCCGCTGCAACGATACGAGTAATACCAATACCATAACAACCCATAGTCACAACTTGGTTATGGCCTTCTTCGTTTTGTACCGTCGCTTTTAATGCTTCAGAATATTTCTTACCTAGTTGGAAGATATGACCGACTTCAATACCACGTTTGATAAGTAAAGTACCTTTACCATCTGGGCTTGGATCACCTTCGACAACATTACGGATATCCGCCATTTCAGCAAGAGGTAAATCACGCTCCCAGTTAATACCAAAGTAGTGTTTACCATCAATATTTGCACCAGCACCAAAATCGCTCATAACAGATACAGCGCGATCGATAATGATTGGTAATGGCAAGTTAATTGGACCAAGAGAGCCTGGACCTGCATTAACAGCTTGGCGGATCTCTTCTTCAGTCGCGAAAACTAAAGGTGAAGCGACAATGCTACATTTTTCTGCTTTTATTTCATTGAGCTCATGATCACCACGGACTAATAAAGCCACTAATTTATGACCACTTTCTTCAGTTGCATGAACAATAAGTGTTTTAACTGTTTTTTCAATAGGCAGATTAAATTGTTCAACTAATTCAGCAATAGTTTTTGCGTTTGGTGTATCTACTAAACGTAACTCTTCTGTTGCTGGTGAGCGAGGTGTTGCTGGCATAACCGCTTCTGCTAATTCAATATTAGCAGCATAGTCAGATGCTGTTGAGAATACGATATCATCTTCTCCGCTATCTGCTAATACTTGGAATTCATGAGAGGCACTACCACCAATAGAGCCTGTATCAGCCAATACTGGACGGAAGTCTAAACCAATACGAGTAAAGATATTGCTATAGGCTTGATACATTCTGTCGTAAGTCTCTTGTAGAGACTCTTGAGAGATATGGAATGAATAGGCATCTTTCATGATAAACTCACGTGAACGCATAACACCAAAGCGCGGGCGTACTTCATCACGGAATTTAGTTTGAATTTGGTAAAGGTTGAGTGGTAGTTGTTTGTAAGAGGTGATTTCATTACGAACAATATCGGTCACCACTTCTTCATGGGTTGGACCTAAAACAAAAGGACGCTCACCGCGATCTGTAAAACGCAACAATTCTGGGCCATATTGTTCCCAACGGCCACTTTCTTGCCATAGATCAGCAGGCTGAACAACCGGCATTGAAATTTCAAGTGAGCCTGCGTTGTCCATCTCTTCACGAACAATTTTCTCAATTTTTCTCAGGACACGAACACCGGTCGGCATCCAATCATAAAGACCAGATGCGAGTTTACGGATCATACCTGCGCGAAGCATGAGTTGATGGCTGACAATTTCGGCATCAGCAGGCGTCTCTTTCAAAGTAGAGAGCAAATAGTGGCTAGTACGCATTATTAGGTTCCATTAGAACAAAAATACTTAGGCTGACTGTCAGGCCAGTCTACATCAATATAAATAGAGAAAGTCTTTAGTCTACCAGTGACTTAGGTTTGCCAAAAGAGGCAAAGCATTTTTTTCAATCTGATTTGCTTAAAGACAAGAAGTTTCAATGTTAGTAAGTGCAAGTTAGCGCGGTTCTATACTAAGAACAAGTGTTTGCTGCCCATTGACTTGCCAACGAATATTAAAATCCAGTAAATGCACCGCATATACTCTATCACTTTGTTCGCTTTTTTTATAAGCAGGACGCGGATCTTGTTGCAATACTTGAGTGATAAATCGCATAAGATGAGGATATTGATGAGAGTAATATTGTAACTGCTGTGTGGCATCTTCAGAAAAAAGAATCTCCATCTCTTCATGAGGAGCATATTGGGCAAAGCCTGCTGTTGCATCCGCAATAGACTCAGCATAGGGAAGGTACGGCTTGATATCAATAATGGGGGTTCCATCAATAAGATCTAGACTGCCTAGTTGCAAAATCACCGATTGCTTTTCAATAATGATATCTTTTAGCTCGACTAATGACATGCCGATAGCATTAGGGCGAAAAGTTGAGCGAGTGGCGAAAACCCCGAGTTTGCTATTCCCCCCTAATCTTGGTGGGCGCACTAATGGATGCCAACCTTGTTGCGCTGTTTGATGAAAAATAAATAATAACCAAAGATGGCTAAATTGTTCTAAGCCTCTTACTGCATCAGGATGATTATAAGGTGTGTGTAGTATTAGCTGGCCTACGCCATCCTGGACTAATCCAGGTTGGCGAGGAACGGCAAATTTCTCTTTATAAGGGCTGATAATATGCCCTATAGATGTTATTTGGTAGCTATTCATTGAGTAATTAATAGTGCTGAACCTTCACAGATTGCCGATTGATAGCAACCCATTCCTGTGACTATTTGGCATTCATGTAATAAAACTGCATTCGCATTTTTATAAGCCGCTTTGATAGCCATTCTTTTTTTCGCAGCAGGTAAGCTTGCGGGTGGATCTTGTAGTGTTTGTCGGCAAGATTCACCGGCAACAACACCTAAATCTTTAAAAGGCGCACCTAAAAGATCTTCTGTTTTTTCAACAATGCGAACAGGAGATAAAGTTTGCTGTTTGGGCTTTTGTGGTTGGCCAGGTTTATTTAAACGCATATCCGTAAACTTAGACTGATCAACATCAGATGATTTCTGCATTGAACAGCCGGTCATAAACAGCGCTATAATGCCAATAAGTAGCAAGCGCATGTGCATGGGTATATCCTCTTTATTATTGTCTATACAAAAATTAAACCGCCCTAATTTAATGCAAATTAGCCCAGTAAAAAAGAGAAAGGCGAACAAATGTCCGCCTTTTTTATTATTAAGTTGAGTTGTGAGATGATTACCAACCTTTTACTGCACCACCGTTAAAAATCTTATTCGCAGCGCTATCAACTTCATCTGTTTGATAAGATTGAATAAATTTCTTCACATTTTCATCATCTTTATTGTCCTCACGGGCAACAATAATATTGACATAAGGTGAATCTTTATCTTCAACAAAAATACCATCTTTTGCTGGAGTTAAGTTAACTTGACTCGCATAGGTTGTATTAATAACAGCTAAGTAGATTTTTTGATCATCTAAAGAGCGCGGTAATTGTGGTGCTTCTAACTCAACTAATTGTATGTTTTTCGGATTTTCAATGATATCCAGTTTAGTCGGTAATAAACCAACCCCTTCCTTTAATTTCACTAATCCTACTTTTTCTAAAAGTAGCAGTGAACGACCTAAGTTGGTTGGATCATTAGGGATAGCCACTTGTGCACCATCGGGTAAATCTGCTAAATCCGTTATTTTTTTAGAATAACCAGCAATAGGGTAAATAAAGGTATTACCTACAGCCGTAATTTTGTAATTACGATCTTTGATTTGTTGATCTAAATAAGGCTTATGTTGAAAGGCATTAATATCAATATCACCACGGCTTAATGATTCATTCGGCATGACAAAGTCATTGAAAGTGACGAGTTCAACATTAAGTCCATATTTATCTTTAGCGACTTGTTTAGCAACTTCAGCAACTTGTTGTTCAGAACCAGAAATAACCCCCACACGGATATGATTGGGATCTTTTTCTTTTTCGCCACAACCTGCTAAAGCTAAAGCACCGACTAATGCACTGACTACAGCAAGTGATTTAAATTTCAATGACATAGATTTACCCTTTCTTTGAACTGGTTAAATAAAAGGTTTCATACAAACTACATTTATTGATTAGATAGTAGATGAATAGAAACCTTTAATTCATTTATTTATGTGTTGTCAGTTTAACTAAACGATCGCCAATAAACTGAATGATAAAAACAAGAATAACAAGTAGTACAATGACGGTATTCATTACCGTGGCATTATAGCCCACATAACCATACTGATAACCAATTTGACCTAAACCACCGGCACCCACAGCGCCCCCCATTGCGGAATAACCGACTAATGTAATGAGTGTAATGGTTGCAGCATTAATTAAACCTGGTAAAGATTCTGGTAATAAAACTTTCTTGATTATCTGCATTGGTGTTGCCCCCATGGCTCGAGAAGCTTCAATTAAACCATGAGGTATTTCTAATAAGGTATTTTCTACCATACGTGCAATAAAAGGTGCAGCTCCTACAGTTAACGGAACGATAGCCGCCTGTAAACCAATGGATGTTCCTACTACCATACGTGTAAAAGGGATCATCCAAACTAATAAGATAATAAAAGGGATGGCCCTAAAAATATTAACTAAAGCAGAAATCACTTTATAAGCGGGTGAGTTCGCCATAATTTGCTCTGGTCGAGTCACATAAAGTAAGACACCTAATGGTAATCCAATGACAAAACCAAAAAAGCCTGAGACAAATGTCATGACTAAGGTTTCCCAGATCCCACTAATTAATAAATAAATCATTCCTTCAGACATAACCGAGAACCTCTACTTTCACATGATGCTCTTCTAAAAACGCGATAGACTTTTCTGTGTTACCATTTTTACCGTGTAATTCTGCTAGCATCACGCCAAACTTTACTCCACCGGCATAGTCCATTTGAGAACTTAAAATATTAATATCAGCATCAAAACGACGAGCAACAATAGACATTAATGGCGCATCAACAGATAACCCATTAAATTCAAGCTTTAACAGCGGGAATAAGCCTTCTTCCCACTCTGGCTTCATACGTTCTTTATAATCGTCAGGAATATCCAATTGTAATGTTGATTGAATAAATGCTTGAGAAACGGGTGTTTTAGGGTGAGAGAAAACCTCACTTACCGCATCACTTTCAACTAATTGACCACCACTGATCACGGCAACTTGGTCACAAATACGTTTTACAACATCCATCTCATGAGTGATAAGTAAAATAGTTAATCCTAAACGACGATTAATATCTTTTAACAGTTCTAAAATAGAACGCGTCGTTGCGGGATCAAGAGCACTAGTTGCCTCATCACACAATAAAACGTTTGGTGAATTAGCTAATGCTCGAGCAATCGCAACACGCTGCTTTTGTCCCCCTGATAAATTGGCAGGGTAATACTCTTTTTTATCTGCTAAACCCACTAATTCTAATAACTCATTAACACGTTTATTAATATCTGCACGCGGCGTGTTATCAAGTTCTAGAGGTAAGGCAACATTATCAAATACCGTTCTTGAGGACAGTAAATTAAAATGTTGGAAAATCATGCCAATGCCACGACGTGCTTTGGTTAATTCTTTATCAGATAATTTTGTTAGATCACGACCATCAACCCAAACTTCACCTGATGTCGGCTTTTCTAACATGTTTACACAGCGTATGAGAGTACTTTTACCTGCACCTGACGATCCAATCACACCAAAAATCTGCCCTTGTGGCACATGCAGGTTAATATTTGATAGCGCTTGTATTGAACGCGCTCCCTGCTTAAATACTTTATTTATATTCGTCAGTTTAATCATCTTGTTCTTTATATAAGTAGAATATGGGACATTCACGCTATTCTGCCCGAGTTAAAATAGATGTTAAGGCGTCTAGACGTCCAAGTCAACAAAAAAGAGCAGAAGCGTAATAGGTAATAATAGTCAATAAAAGAAAGAAAGGTGGATATGCTTCTCTATATAAGAAAAAACATGCGATACTAAGCGCAAATATCTAAAAGGAGTAATGCTGTGAGCAAGGGGATTTCTGCGATTTTTTTAGATCGCGATGGAACGATTAATATCGATCATGGTTATGTATCTGAAATTGATAACTTTGAATTTATCGAAGGTGTGATTGAAGCAATGGCTGAATTAAAAGCCATGGGATATGCTTTAGTGCTAGTGACTAATCAGTCAGGTATTGGTCGAGGGTATTATAGTGAAGATCAGTTTTTACATTTAACTGAATGGATGGATTGGTCTTTAGCTGATCGAGGTGTCGATTTAGACGGCATTTATTATTGCCCACATCATCCAGATGCAATTATAGAAGAATACAAAAAAGAGTGTGACTGTCGTAAACCTGCAACAGGTATGTTTATGGATGCGAAAGCACAATTAAACATCGATATGGCATCTTCTTATATGGTGGGAGATAAAAAAGAAGATATGTTGGCAGCAAAAGCGGCTGGAGTTGGGCATAAAATTCTCGTTCGCACAGGAAAAGCGATTACAGAAGAGGCCGAAACTTGTGCAGATTTTGTTCTAGATAGCTTAGCCGACTTGCCAAAATGGCTTAAAAGCCACAAAAAATAGGCACTTCGTTTAATTAACCAACAAACAAACATTTTTTTTCAAAAAACTATTGCCAGCCTCAGAAAACTCCCTATAATGCGTCCTCGTTGTCACGGCACAGGGCGCTAAGCGAACCGGCTGAGAGAACAAAAGAAAAAGTGAAAAGCCTGATAAATTAGCGCTTGACACTGAATGAGGAAGATGTAGAATGCACCTCCTCGCAACAACGCAGAAGACCGGAAACGGCAGCGATAGTTGCACTGCTCTTTAACAAATTATCAGACAATCTGTGTGGGCACTCGCAGAGACGATATCTTCTAAAAAATTAGATGTATCAAGTCTTGAAGAGTGACTAACAAGTTAATTCATATAATGAATAAGCTAAGTTTTCGATTTCTTTGAGCATCAAACACTTTTAATTGAAGAGTTTGATCATGGCTCAGATTGAACGCTGGCGGCAGGCCTAACACATGCAAGTCGAGCGGTAACAGGAGAAAGCTTGCTTTCTTGCTGACGAGCGGCGGACGGGTGAGTAATGTATGGGGATCTGCCCGATAGAGGGGGATAACTACTGGAAACGGTGGCTAATACCGCATAATGTCTACGGACCAAAGCAGGGGCTCTTCGGACCTTGCACTATCGGATGAACCCATATGGGATTAGCTAGTAGGTGGGGTAAAGGCTCACCTAGGCGACGATCTCTAGCTGGTCTGAGAGGATGATCAGCCACACTGGGACTGAGACACGGCCCAGACTCCTACGGGAGGCAGCAGTGGGGAATATTGCACAATGGGCGCAAGCCTGATGCAGCCATGCCGCGTGTATGAAGAAGGCCTTAGGGTTGTAAAGTACTTTCAGCGGGGAGGAAGGTGATAAGGTTAATACCCTTATCAATTGACGTTACCCGCAGAAGAAGCACCGGCTAACTCCGTGCCAGCAGCCGCGGTAATACGGAGGGTGCAAGCGTTAATCGGAATTACTGGGCGTAAAGCGCACGCAGGCGGTCAATTAAGTCAGATGTGAAAGCCCCGAGCTTAACTTGGGAATTGCATCTGAAACTGGTTGGCTAGAGTCTTGTAGAGGGGGGTAGAATTCCATGTGTAGCGGTGAAATGCGTAGAGATGTGGAGGAATACCGGTGGCGAAGGCGGCCCCCTGGACAAAGACTGACGCTCAGGTGCGAAAGCGTGGGGAGCAAACAGGATTAGATACCCTGGTAGTCCACGCTGTAAACGATGTCGATTTAGAGGTTGTGGTCTTGAACCGTGGCTTCTGGAGCTAACGCGTTAAATCGACCGCCTGGGGAGTACGGCCGCAAGGTTAAAACTCAAATGAATTGACGGGGGCCCGCACAAGCGGTGGAGCATGTGGTTTAATTCGATGCAACGCGAAGAACCTTACCTACTCTTGACATCCAGCGAATCCTTTAGAGATAGAGGAGTGCCTTCGGGAACGCTGAGACAGGTGCTGCATGGCTGTCGTCAGCTCGTGTTGTGAAATGTTGGGTTAAGTCCCGCAACGAGCGCAACCCTTATCCTTTGTTGCCAGCACGTAATGGTGGGAACTCAAAGGAGACTGCCGGTGATAAACCGGAGGAAGGTGGGGATGACGTCAAGTCATCATGGCCCTTACGAGTAGGGCTACACACGTGCTACAATGGCAGATACAAAGAGAAGCGACCTCGCGAGAGCAAGCGGAACTCATAAAGTCTGTCGTAGTCCGGATTGGAGTCTGCAACTCGACTCCATGAAGTCGGAATCGCTAGTAATCGTAGATCAGAATGCTACGGTGAATACGTTCCCGGGCCTTGTACACACCGCCCGTCACACCATGGGAGTGGGTTGCAAAAGAAGTAGGTAGCTTAACCTTCGGGAGGGCGCTTACCACTTTGTGATTCATGACTGGGGTGAAGTCGTAACAAGGTAACCGTAGGGGAACCTGCGGTTGGATCACCTCCTTACCTAA